>NZ_JBHVFE010000021.1:0-40602 GCF_042801945.1 Kitasatospora sp. NPDC057542 | reverse complement strand
GAGCAGGGCAGCGCACAGGTCCCAGAACGACGCGTCGAAACTGGGCGAGGCGAACTGGAGCACCCGGCTGCCCGGCACCACGCCGAGCCGCTCGATCTGCGCTCCCACCAGGCCCGACACGCCGGAGTGGCTGACCACGACACCCTTGGGCAGGCCTGTCGAGCCCGAGGTGTAGATCACGTAGGCCGGATGCCGGGCGTCGAGCGCGAGCTCGGGATCCGTGTCCGGCCAGTGTCCGTCGCCCACCATCGCCGGGTCGTCGACCACCAGCACCGGCTGGGCATCCTCCAGCATGAACGCGATCCGCGCCTGCGGGTACGCCGGATCCAACGGAAGGTACGCGGCCCCGGCCTTCAGCACACCCAGGACCGCCACCACCGACTCCACCGACCGCGGCAACGCCACCGCCACGACCCGCTCCGGCCCCACACCCCGCGCGATCAACGCATGCGCGAACCGGTTCGCCCGGGCATTCAACTGCCCGTACGTCAATGCGACATCGCCGCACACCAACGCGACCGCGTCCGGCGTCGCCGCCACCTGCGCCGCCAGTAGCTCCGGCAGGCTCACCCCGGCCGCCCCGCCCTCGACGGCGGGCAGCAGCTCGCAGCGCTCCTCGGCGGACAGCAGGTCGATCCCGCCGATCGGCCGGTCGGGCGCGGCGGCGACCGCCGCCAGCAGCCTGGTCCACCGGGCGGCCAGGGCCTCGACCGTCGAGCGGTCGAACAGGTCGGTGTTGTACTCGACCGCACCGCTGAGCCCGGACGGCGCGCCGTCGGGCCCGTGCTCCTCCGCGAACCCGAAGGTCAGGTCGAGCCGTGCAGTGCCGGTGAGCACGGTCACCCCGGAGACCTGGAGACCCGGCAGCTCGAAGTCACCACCCGGCGCGTTCTGCACGACCAGCCCGGTCTGGAACAGCGGGTGGTGGGACAGCGAGCGGGACGGGTTCAGCGCCTCCACCAGGTGCTCGAACGGCACGTCCTGGTGCGCGTACGCCGACAGAGCCGTCTCCCGCACCCGCCCCAACAACTCGGCGAAACTCGGATCACCGCTCGTGTCGGTGCGCAGTACCAGCGTGTTGACGAAGAACCCGACCAGATCGTCCAGCGCCTCGTCGGTACGACCCGCGATCGGACTCCCGATCGCGATGTCCGTGCCCGCCCCCAACCGCGTGTACAGCGCCGCCAGGCCAGCCTGCAGCACCATGAACAGGCTCGCACCCGAGCGTCGCGCCAACTCCACCAGCGCCGCGTGCAGTTCGGCGTCGATCCGGAGCTCCAGCAGGTCGCCGCTGTACGACACGGTGGCCGGGCGCGGCCGGTCGGCAGGCAGCTGCAGCTGCTCGGGCAGTCCGGCCAGCGCCTCGGTCCAGTAGGCGACCTGACGGGCGAACACGCTGTCGGCGTCGCGCTCGTCGCCCAGGATCTCGTGCTGCCACAGGGTGTAGTCGCCGTACGTCACCGGCAGCGGCGGCCAGGCCGGCGCGCCGCCACCCTGCCGGGCGGTGTAGGCGGTGGCCAGGTCACGGGCCAGCGGGCCCATGGACCAGCCGTCCCCGACGATGTGGTGCATGACCAGCAGCAGCACGTGCTCGCCCGGTGCGACCGCGAACAGCTCCGCCCGCAGCGGTACTTCCGAGGTCAGGTCGAAGCCACGCACTGCCGCCTCGCGCAGCAGGGCCGGCAGCTGCGCCTCGCCGGCCGCGCGCACCGTCAGCGGGACGGCGACCTCGGTGGTGTCCAGCACCCGCTGGTACGGCACTCCGGCGATGTGCGGGAAGACCGTGCGCAGGCTCTCGTGCCGGGCCACCACGTCCGCCAGCGCGGCGCTCAGCGCGGCCCGGTCGAGGTCGCCGGACAGCCGCAGGGCCAGCGGCATGTGGTAGGTGGCGCTCGGCGCCCCGAACTGCTGGAGGAACCAGAGCCGGCGCTGGGCGAACGACAGCGGCATCGGTTCGCGGCGGGGCCGGGGTACCAGGGCCTGCCGCGCGGTGCCGGCGTCGTGCAGCCCGGCCGCCAGTCCGGCGGGTGTCGGGCTCCGGAACAGGCTGCGCAGCTCCAGTTCGACCCCGAGGGTCGCCCGGACCCGCGAGACCAGCCGGGTGGCGAGCAGGGAGTGCCCGCCGAGGTCGAAGAAGTCCTCCTCGACGCCGACCCGGGCCCGGCCCAGCACCTCGGCGAACAGCTCGCACAGGATCTGCTCCTGCGGCGTGCGCGGCGCCCGGCCCGCCTCCCTGGTCGTGGCCTCGGGCGCGGGCAACGCCGCCCGGTCCAGCTTCCCGTTCGGCGTCAGCGGCAGCGCGTCGAGCAGCACGAACGCCGACGGCACCAGGTACTCCGGCACCCGGTCGCGCAGGTACGCCGCCAGCGCCGCCGCGGTCGTCCCGGTCCCGGTCAGCGGGACGACGTACGCGACGATCCGGTCCTCCCGGGCGAGCACCGCGATCTGGGCGACGCCCGGGTGCGCGGTCAGCTCGGCCTCGATCTCGCCCGGCTCGATCCGGAACCCGCGCACCTTCACCTGGTGGTCGACCCGACCGGCGAACTCCAGCTCGCCGTCGGCGCGCCAGCAGACCAGGTCGCCGGTGCGGTACATCCGCGAACCGGCCGGTCCGTACGGGTCGGCGACGAAGCGTCCGGCGCTGAGCCCGGGCCGGTTCAGGTAGCCGCGGGCCAGCCCCGTCCCGGCGAGGTACAGCTCCCCCAGCACACCGGGGGCGACCGGCCGCAGGCCAGAATCCAGCACGTAGGCCCGGCAGTTGGCAATCGGTCGGCCGATCGGTACCGGCAGCGGGCAGTCGGCCGGGTCGGTCGGCAGCGGGTAGGCGGTGATCACATGGGTCTCGGCGGGCCCGTAGTGGTTGTGCAGCACCCGGCCCGGCCGGCGGGCCTGGAAACGGCGCACCGCACCGCTCAGGCGCATCGCCTCGCCGGCCTGCGCGACCAGCCGGAGGGCCGGCAGGTCCAGCCCGGCCTCCTCGGCGGCCTCGGCGAGTGCCTCGACCACCAGGTTCGGTGCGAACAGCTCGGCCACCTCGTGCCGGTCCAGCCAGTGGGCGAACAGCTCCGCGCTGCGGCGCTGCTCCTCGGTCGGCACCACCAGGGTCTTGCCGTACAGCAGCGCGGACAGCACCTCCTGCACCGAGACGTCGAAGCTGATCGCGGTGAACTGCGCGGTGCGCGTGCCGGGTTCGCCGCCGACGGCCCGGTGGTGCCACGCCAGCAGGTTCAGCAGTCCGGCGGCTGGCATCACCACGGCCTTGGGATGCCCGGTGGAGCCGGAGGTGTAGATGACGTAGGCCGGGTGCCGGGCGTCCACGGGGACGGCCGGATCGTGCTCCGGCTGCTCGTCGGGCGGTGTGACGGCCGCGAGGTCGTCGAGCACCACGGCCGGGCGCGCGTCCTCCAGCATGTACGCGATGCGGGCGGCCGGGTAGTCCGGGTCGATCGGCAGGTACGCGGCGCCGGTCTTGAGCACCGCGAGGACGGCGACCACCAGATCGGCGGAGCGCGGCAGCCGCAGGGCGACGGTCTGCTCCGGCCCGACCCCGCGCGCGATCAGCGCGTGGGCCAGGCGGTTGGCCCGGCGGTTCAGCTCGCGGTAGGTCAGCTCGGTGTCCTCGAACACCACGGCCGGGGCCTCCGGGGTGGCCCGGACCTGGGCCTCGAACAGGGCGGGCAGGCCGGCGTCGGGCACCGGACGGGCGGTGTCGTTGCGCGCGACCAGCAGCTCGTACCGTTCCTCGGCGGTGAGGACGTCGATCCGGCTCAGCGGCCGCTCCGGCTCGGCGACCACCGCCGCCAGCAGTCGCAGCCACCGGGCGACCAGCGCCTCCACCGTGGCCCGGTCGAACAGGTCGGTGCTGTACTCGACCCGCCCGACGATGCCCTCGGCCGGCTCGCCGGTGCCGCCGCGCTCCAACAGGTGGAAGCCGAGGTCGAACATCGCGGTGGGTGTCCGTACCAGGAGGATCTCGGAGCGGAGCCCGTCCAGCGCGAATTCGGTGCGGGGCACGTTCTGCAGCGCGAGCAGCACCTGGAACAGCGGCTGACGGGCGAGCGACCGGGCCGGGTTGAGGGCCTCGACGACGTGCTCGAACGGCAGGTCCTGGTGCGCGTACGCGGCCAGCGCGCCCTCCCGGACCCGGGCCAGCAGCTCCGTGAAGGTCGGGTCGCCCGAGGTGTCGGTGCGCAGCACCAGGGTGTTGACGAAGAAGCCGACGAGCTCGTCCAGCGCCTGGTCCGTCCGGCCGGCGATCAGGCTGCCGACCGGGATGTCCGTGCCCGCGCCGAGCTTGTCCAGCAGCGATGCCAGGGCGGCCTGCAGCACCATGTACACGCTGGCGCCGTGCTCCCGGCCCAGCCGGACCAGTCCGGCGTGCAGTTCGGCGTCCAGTTCGATCGCGAGGTGTCCTCCGGCGTAGGAGGGGGTCGCGGGGCGGTGGCGGTCGGCAGGGAGCCGGATCTGCTCCGGCAGGTCGGCCAGCGTCCGCATCCAGTGGGACGCCTGGCGGGCGAACAGGCTGTCCGGGTCGGCCGCGTCGCCGAGCAACCGGTTCTGCCACAGGCTGTAGTCGGCGTACTGCACGGGCAGCGGCGCCCACTGCGGCTCCTCGCCCCGGCGGCGTGCCGCGTACGCGGTGGCCAGGTCGGCGGACAACGGGCCCAGCGACCAGCCGTCACCGGCGATGTGATGCATCACCACCAGCAGCACGTGCTCGTCCGGTGCCGCCTCGAACAGCTCGGCGCGCAGCGGCGGTTCGGTCGCGAGGTCGAATCCGCGCGTCACCGCTGCCGCCAGCAGCCCCGGCAGGTCCGCCTCGCCCGCCCGGGTGACGGCCAGCTGAGGCGGGGCCGTCCCGGCGTCCAGCACCGCCTGGTGGGGCACCCCGTCGACCTGGGGGTAGATCGTGCGCAGGCTCTCGTGCCGGACGACGACGTCGCCGAGCGCCGCCTGCAGGGCGGCCCGGTCGAGTTCGCCGGTCAGCCGCCACGCCAACGGCATGTTGTAGACCGAGCCGGCGCCCTCCAGCTGGTGCAGGAACCACAGCCGTCGCTGCGCGAACGACAGCGGCACCGGGTCGGGCCGCTCCGCGCGGCGCAGCGCGAGCCGCGCCCGCCCGGCCCCGCCGAGCCCGGCGGCCAGCCCGGCCACCGTCGGCGTCTCGAAGAGGGCGCGCAGCTCCAGTTCCACTCCGAGGGCCGCGCGTGCCCGGGCGACCAGCCGGGTGGCGAGCAGGGAGTGCCCGCCGAGGTCGAAGAAGTCGTCGTCGGCCCCGACCTCGGCCACGCCCAGCACCTCGCCGAACAGCTCCGCGAGGACCTGCTCCTGCGGGGTGCGCGGGGCCCGGCCGGTCCGCTCCGCGGTGTGGACGGGCACGGGCAGCGCGCGTCGGTCCAGCTTGCCGCTGGCCGTCAGCGGCAGGCTCTCCAGGGGCACGAAGGCGGCCGGGACCATGTAGTCCGGCAGTCGCTCGCGCAGGTGTGCCCGCAGCTCGTCCGGATGGAGCTCCGCCCCGGTGGCGGGCACCGGGTAGGCGACCAGGCGCGTGTCGTCCGCCCGGTCCTCCCGGACGGTCACCGCGACCTGGGCGACCTGCGGGTGTTCCGCCAGCGCCGCCTCGATCTCGCCGAGCTCGATCCGGAAGCCGCGCACCTTGACCTGGTCGTCGGTCCGGCCGAGGAACTCCAGATTCTCGTCCGCACCCCACCGCACCAGGTCACCGGTGCGGTACATCCGTGATCCACGCGGCCCGAACGGGTCCGCCACGAACCGTCCTGCGGTCAGCCCCGGCCGGTTCAGGTAGCCACGCGCCAGCCCCGCACCGGCGATGTACAGCTCACCCGGCACGCCCGCGGGCACCGGCTGCAACGCGGCATCGAGCACGTACAGCCGGACACCGCCGAGCGGCCGGCCGATCACCTGGCGCGGGCTCGACTCCAGCGACGCGACGACCGAGTCCACCGTGCACTCGGACGGCCCGTAGTAGTTCAGGGAGAACACCCCGTCGGCCGCCCGCAACCGCTCCCACAGCTGCTCCGGAACGGCCTCCCCGCCCAGCCCGACCATCGAAGGACGCCACCGCGGGTGGTCCAACAGGCCGTGTTCGACGAGGACTTGCATGTAGGACGGGGTTACGCCGACAGTGTCCAGCCCGGCCCGCACGGCGTAGTCGAGGTAGGCGTCCGGGTCGGTCCAGGTCGCCTCGTCCAGGACGTGCAGCTCGTGGCCGGCGTACAGGGCGAGCAGTTGGTCACAGGAGGCGTCGAACGACACGGACGTGGTCAGCCCGACCCGCATCCGCTCCTTGAGCCGGAAGACCAGCGAACGCTGGCTGGCGAACAGGTTGAGCAGGCCGCCGTGCGTCGCCACCACGCCCTTGGGCTTGCCGGTGGAACCGGAGGTGTAGATGACGTAGGCCGGATGCCCCGGATCGATGGCCACCGCGGGGTCCGTCGCCGGGCAACCCGCCAACGACCCGGCCGTCTCCGGGTCGTCGACCACCAACCATCCGGCCGGACCGTCCGGCAGCCGGCCCCGGGTGCGGGCGTCGGTCACCACCAGGACCGGCCGGGCGTCGTCGAGCATGTACCCGATCCGCGCGGCCGGGTACTCCGGATCGAGCGGGAGGTACGCCGCGCCGGTCTTCAGCACCGCGAGGATCGCCACCACCAGTTCGGCCGACCTCGGCAGCGAAACTGCCACCAGCCGCTCCGGCCCCACACCCCGCGCGATCAGCGCATGGGCCAACCGGTTCGCCCGCGCGTCCAGCTCCGCATACGTCAACGTCGCGTCCGGCCCCACCACCGCGAGGGCGTCCGGAATCGCCCGCACCTGAGCCCGGAACAGCTCCGGCAGGCTCTCGGTGAAGGCCTGGGCCTCCGGGCCGGTACCCAGCGCCGCCAGCTCGGCGCGCTCCTCGGCGGCGAGCAGGCCGAACCGGCTGAGCCGCCGCTGCGGGTCGGCGACCGCGGCGCGGAGCAGCCGCTCCCACCGCCCGATCATCGTCTCGACGGTGGCCGGGTCGTACAGGTCACTGGCGTACTCGACGAAGCAGTCGATCCCCTCCGGGGTGGGGGCACCTCCCGGGCCGCCAGGCCCAGGGGGACCGTCCTGCGCCTGCCGCTCGGACATGGTGAAGATCAGGTCGAGCTTGGCTGTGGTCGACGTCAACGGCATGCCGTCGACGCGCAGCCCGGGCGGCGCGAAGTCGGCCCGGGGCGCGTTCTGCAGCACCAGCATGACCTGGAACAGCGGGTGGTGCGCCAGCGAGCGCACCGGGTTGAGGGCCTCGACGAGGTACTCGAACGGCAGGTCCTGGTGGGCGTACCCGGCCAGCGAGGTGTCCCGGACCCGGCCCAGCAGCTCGCCGAAGGTCGGATCGCCCGAAGTGTCGGTACGGAACACCAGGGTGTTGACGAAGTAACCGACCAGCTCGTCCTGCGCCTGGTCGGTCCGGCCCGCGACCGGGCTGCCGACCGGGATGTCATCGCCCGCGCCGAGCTTGCTCAACAGCGCCGCCAGCCCTGCCTGGAGCACCATGAACAGACTCGTCCCGTGCGCGCGGGCGAGCTCGCGCAGACCGCGGTGCAGCTCGGCGTCCAGCTCGGCGTGCACGGAACCGCCCCGGTGCGAGGCGATCGCCGGGCGGGACCGGTCGGTGGGCAGCTGGATCCGCTCCGGCAGACCGGCCAGCTGCCGGGTCCAGTAGGCCGCCTGGCCGGCGAACAGGCTGTCCGGGGCGGTGGATTCGCCGAGCAGTTCGTGCTGCCACAGGGTGTAGTCGGCGTACTGGACCGGCAGCTCCTCCCACTGCGGCTCCTCGCCACGGCAGCGCGCCGCGTAGGCGGCGGTCAGGCCCTGCGCGAGCGGGCCCAGCGACCAGCCGTCACCCGCGATGTGGTGGAGCACCAGCTGGAACACGTGCTCGTCCGGCGCCAGCTCGAACAGCTCGACCCGCAGCGGCACGTCGACCGCCAGGTCGAACCGCCGGGCCTTCGCCTCCGCCATGGCGGCCGACAGCTCGGCCTCGGTGGTCCGGCTCACGCCCAGCCGCGGGCGGGCTGCCACGACGTCCAGCACCTGCTGGTACGGCACGCCGTCGACCGCCGGGAAGACGGTGCGCAGGCTCTCGTGCCGGGCCACCACGTCCGCCACGGCGGCCTCCAGGGCCGGCCGGTCCAGATCCCCGGACAGCCGCCAGGCCAAGGAGATGTGGTAGTTCGCGCTGGCACCCTCCAGCTGGTGCAGGAACCACAGCCGCCGCTGCGCGAACGACAGCGGGATCACCTCGGGGCGCTCACGCCGTGCCAGGGCGGCCTGCGCCGGTCCGGCCGCCACGAGGGCGGTGGCCAGGCCGGCCGGGGTCGGAGCCCCGAACAGCGTGCGCAGCGGCATTTCCACGCCGAGCGTCGCACGGATCCGGGCGGCCAGGCGGGTGGCCAACAGCGAGTGCCCGCCCAGGTCGAAGAAGCCGTCCTCGACGCCGACCGACGCCACGCCCAGGACCTCCGCGAACAGCTCGCAGAGGATCTGCTCCTGCGGGGTGCGCGGCGCGCGACCGATGCTCACCGGGGCGAGGTCGGGTGCCGGCAGCGCACGGTGGTCCAGCTTGCCGTTGGCGGTCAGCGGCAGGCTCCCCAGGGTGACGAACGCCGCCGGCACCATGTGCTCCGGCAGCCGCTCACGCAGGTGCTCGCGCAGCTCGGCCGCGCGCGGGACGGCACCCGGGGCCGGTACCAGGTACGCGACCAGCCGGGTGTCGTCGGTGCGGTCCTGCCGGGCCAGCACGGCCGCCTGCGCGACGCCCGGGTGGGCGGCCAGCGCCGCCTCGATCTCGCCGAGCTCGATCCGGAAGCCGCGCACCTTCACCTGCTGGTCGGCCCGGCCCACGTAGCGCAGACTCCCGTCCGCGGCCCGGCGCACCACGTCGCCGCTGCGGTACATCCGGGAGCCGGCCGGTCCGAAGGGGTCGGCGACGAACCGCCCGGCGGTCAGGCCCGGCCGGTTCAGGTAGCCGCGCGCCAGTCCGGCACCCGCGACGTACAGCTCGCCCGCGACACCCGGGGCCACCGGGCGCAGGCCGTCGTCGAGCACGTACGTCCGCAGGTCCGGGAGGGCCGTGCCGATCTGGCCGGCGGTGGTGCCGGAGCGGTCGAGCGCCGCGTACGTGACGTGCACCGTGGTCTCGGTGATGCCGTACATGTTGACCAGCCGCGGCGCGTCCTCCGGGTGCCGCTCGAACCAGCTCGCCAACCGGGCGTGCTCCAGCGCCTCGCCGCCGAACACCACGGTGCGCAGGGCGAGTCGGCGGCCGGTCTCCGGGGCCTCCGCGTCCGCCTGCATCAGCTGGTAGAAGGCGGACGGCGTCTGGTTGAGCACGGTCACCCGCTCGCGGGCGAGGAGTTCCAGGAAACGGTGGGGCGAGCGGCTGGTCTCGTGGTCCACGACCACCAGTCGGCCACCGTGCAGCAGCGCGCCCCACAGTTCCCAGACCGAGAAGTCGAAGGCGTAGGAGTGGAAGAGCGTCCAGACGTCCTCGGCGGTGAAGCCGAAGAGCGCCCGGGTGGTGCCGAACAGTCGCACCACGTTCCGGTGCGGGACCACCACGCCCTTGGGGTTGCCGGTGGAGCCGGAGGTGTGGATGACGTAGGCCGCATGACCGGGCTCGACCGAGACCTGCGGGTCGGTGTCCGGCCGTCCGCCCAGGTCGAGCGCGTCCAGCAGCAGCCGGTCCACCGGCTCCGCACCCGGCAGCTCACCGATCCCGCTCGTCGTCAGCAGCAGCGACGGCCGGGTGTCCCGGAGCAGGTAGGCGATCCGGGCCGCCGGGTACCGCGGGTCCACCGGCACGTACGCGGCGCCGGCCTTGAGCACCGCGAGCACCGCCACCACCAGGTCCGCCGAGCGCGGCAGGGCCAGCGCCACCAGCCGCTCCGGCCCCACGCCCCGGTCGATCAGCGCGTGTGCCAGCCGGTTCGCCCGGGCGTTCAACTCACCGTAGGTCAGGGCGGCTTCGCCGTCCGTCAGGGCGACGGCGGCCGGGTCCGCCCGAACCTGTCGCTCGAAGAGCGCGGTCAGGCTGCTCTCCGGCGGATCCTCGCCCCGGTCGGTACGAGCCGGGAGCAGCGCGCGGAGCTCCTCGGCGGAGAGCACGTCCACCCGGCCGATCCGCCGGCCGGGGTCGGCGGCCACGGCGCGCAGCAGCCGCAGCCACCGGTCGACGATCCCCGTCACGGTGGCCTCGTCGAACAGGTCGGTGCTGTACTCCACCACGCCCGACAGCCCTTCCCCTCCGGGCTGTTCGGCCAGGATGAAGGTCAGGTCGCACTTGGCCGTCCCGGTGTGGACCAGGTCGGTCTCCACCCGCAGCCGCGGCAGGTCGAACGTGCCGAGCGGCGCGTTCTGCAGGGCGAGCATGGTCTGGAACAGGGGGTGGTGCGCCAGCGTCCGGGTCGGGTTCAGCGCCTCCACGAGGTGCTCGAACGGCACGTCCTGGTGCGCGTACGCGGCCAGCGCGTCGGAGCGCACCCGGCCCAGCAGTTCGGTGAACGACGGGTCGCCGGACAGGTCGGTGCGCAGCACCAGGGTGTTGACGAAGAAGCCGACCAGGTCGTCCAGGGCCTCGTCGGTGCGTCCGGCGATCGGCGTGCCGATCGGGACGTCGGTGCCGGCGCCGAGCTTGCCGAGCAGGGCGGCCAGGGCGGCCTGGAGCACCATGAAGAGGCTGGCGCCGCCGTCGCGGGCAAGCGCGCGCAGGCCCTGGTGCAGCTCGGCGTCGATCCGCACCGGCAGGTGGGCGCCCCGGTAGGACATCACCGCCGGGCGGGGCCGGTCGAAGGGCAGCTCCACCTGCTCGGGAAGGTCCGCCAACTTCTCCCGCCAGTAGGCCAGTTGCCCGCTCAGCAGGCTGTCCGGGTCGGCACCGTCACCGAGCAGCTCCCGCTGCCAGAGGGCGTAGTCGGCGTACTGGACAGGCAGCGGCGACCACTCGGGCTTCGCCCCCTCGCAGCGGGCCGCGTAGGCCGCCGTCAGGTCACGCGAGAGCGGCCCCGTCGACCAGCCGTCACCGGCGATGTGGTGCACCACCAGCAGCAGTACGTGTTCCTCCCTCCCGAGCCGGAACAGCTCGGCGTGCAGCGGCGGCTCCTGCGCCAACTCGAAGCCGTACCGCGCCGCCTCCGCCAGCCGGTCCGGCAGGTCGCGCTCGCCGGCCTCGGTCACCCGCAGCCGCGGCCGTGCCGCGTCGAGGTCCAGCACGTGCTGGCACGGCACGCCGTCGACCACGGGGAAGGTGGTGCGCAGGCTCTCGTGCCGCCCGACCACGTCCGCCAGGGCAGCCTCCAGGGCCCGCTGGTCGAGGTATCCGGACAGCCTCAGCGTCAGCGGGATGTTGTAGGTGGCGCTGGGGCCCTCCATGCGGTGCAGGAACCACAGCCGGCGCTGGGCGAAGGACAGCGGGACCGTCCCGGGCCGTTCACGCGCCGCGAGCGCGGGCCGGGCCCGGCCCGCGGCGTCCACCGCCGCCGCCAGTTCCGCCACCGTCGGCGCGTCGAACAGGTCACGCAGCCTCAGTTCCACGCCCAGCACCGACCGTGCCCGGGCAACCAGCCGGGTGGCCAGCAGGGAGTGCCCGCCGAAGTCGAAGAAGTCGTCGTCGGCGCCGACCTCCGGGACCCCGAGCACCTCGGCGAACAGCCCGGCCAGCAGATGCTCGGTCGCCGTGCGCGGAGCGCGGCCGGGGTCTGCCGACTGCCGGTCGGGTGCCGGGAGAGCCTGCCGGTCGAGCTTGCCGTTCGGGGTCAGCGGCAGCGCGTCCAGCACCACGTAGGCGGCCGGCACCATGTGCGTGGGCAGCCGCTCCCGCAGGTGTTCGCGCAGGGCGGTGTCGGTCACCGCGGTGCCGGGCTCGGGGACGGCGTACGCGACCAGCCGGGGTTCCTCCTCGGTGCGCACCACGACGGCGGCCCGGGCGACCTGCGGGTGTTCGGCGAGGACGGCCTCGATCTCGCCGAGTTCCACCCGGAAGCCACGGATCTTGACCTGGTCGTCGGTGCGGCCGAGGAACTCCAGGTTCCCGTCCGCGTCCCAGCGCACCAGGTCGCCGGTGCGGTACATCCTGGCGCCCGAGGAGCCGAACGGGCAGGCCACGAACCGCCCCGCGGTCAGCCCCGGCCGGTTCAGGTAGCCACGGGCCAGACCCGCGCCCGCGATGTACAGTTCGCCCACCACGCCGGTCGGCAGCGGCCGCAGGGCTCCGTCGAGCACGTACACCCGGGCGTTGGTGACGGGCCGGCCGATGACCGGGCGCCGGCTCGAACCCACGGGTGCGACCACCGAGTTGACCGTGCACTCGGACGGTCCGTAGAGGTTCAGGCAGGACACCCCGTCCGCCGCCCGCAACTGCTCCCACAGCCGCTCCGGAACAGCCTCGCCGCCCGCGGCGACCACCGCCGGGCGGCGCTGCGGATCGCTCAACAGCCCGTGCGCGACAAGCACCCGAAGGTAGGACGGGGTGGCTTCGACGAAGTCCAGTCCGCACCGCGCGGCGTAGTCGACGAAGGCGTCCGGGTCGGTCCAGGTCGCGTGCTCCGGGACGTGCAGCTCGTGGCCCCCGAACAGGGCGAGCAGCTGGTTCCAGGAGGCGTCGAAGGACACCGAGGTGGTCAGCCCCACCCGCAGCCGCTTCCCTTCCTTCAACAGCTGCGCGAAGTGCACCTGCCGGTGATCGGTGAGGAGGTTGAGCAGGCCGCCATGGGTCGGTACCACGCCCTTGGGCCGTCCGGTGGAACCGGAGGTGTAGATGACGTACGCCGGATGGCCCGGATCGACGGCCACCGCCGGGTCCGCCGCCGGGAGCCCTGCCACCAGGTCAGCCGTCTGCGGGTCGTCGAGGAGCAGCCGGGCGGCCGCGCCCGCCTCGGGCAGCCGGTCCTCGCTGCGGGTGTCGGTCACCACCAGGGCCGGGCGGGCGTCGTCGAGCATGTGCCCGATCCGGGCCGCCGGGTACTCGGGATCGACCGGGACGTACGCCGCCCCGGTCTTCAGCACCGCGAGGATCGCCACCACCAGCTCGGCCGACCTCGGCAGCGCCACCGCCACCAGCCGCTCCGGCCCCGCACCCCGAGCGATCAGGGCATGCGCCAGCCGGTTCGCGCGCTCGTCCAGTTCCGCGTACGTCAGCGAGACGTCCCCGCACACCAGTGCGACGAGGTCCGGCGTCGCGCGCACGTGCTTCCGGAACAGCTCCGGCAGGCTCTCGGCCGGGAGCTCCGCCGCCGGCCCGGTGCCGAGGGCCGCCACCTCGCGGTGCTCCTCGGCCGCGAGCAGGCCGATCCGGCCCACCGCCTCGTCCGGGTCCCAGTCGGCGACGGCGTCGAGCAGGGCGATCAGCCGCTGCCGGTGGGCGGCGAGGTCGGCGTCGCCGTACGCCTCGGGCGAGCCGTGGAGCCTGAGCAACGGAGGGTTCCCGTCGCGGTAGTCGAACACCCAGACGGCGAGGTCGGTGGTCGACCCCGACACGAAGTGGTGCACGGAGGCGGGGTGCCCGGCGAAGCTCGGCCTGGAGTTGAAGGCCATGATGTTGACGATCAGCGGGAACGCCGTCCCGATGCTGCCGGGCGCACCGAGGTCCCGCAGCAGGTCCTCGCTCCGGTACCGCTCGTGCGCGACGGCCGCCTCGACCTCCCGGGCCACCTGGGCGACGAGGTCCCGCCACCGCGTGTCCGGTCGTACCGCCAGCCGCAGGGGCACCACGTTGGACATCGTGCCCGGCACCGACATCAGGTCGCGGTCGGCGGACCGACGGGCCGTGACGGGGAGGGCGAGCACCACGTCCTGCGTGCCGGTCAGCCGGTGCGCGTAGAGCGCCGCCGCCGCGATCACCAGACGCGACCACCGGACACCGGTCCTCCCCGCCGCGTCCCGCAGCGCGTCCGGGCGCCGCAGTTCCCGCTCCTCGGCCAGGCGGAGCGCGCGGTTCGGGTCGGTCGCGGCCGTGTCGGTGAGCCGCGTCGGTGCCGGCCGGTCCGCGAAGCGTTCCGTCCAGTAGTCGCGGTCGGCGGTGAAGTCCGCCGACGCGCGGTAGGCGGCGTCGCTGTCGACCAGGTCCCGCAGCGAGCCGAACGGCGACGGCGGCACCGGACCGCCCTCGGCCAGGGCCGAGTACACGTCGGCGACCCGCTGCCTGACCAGGGCGCTGCTGATCGCGTCCAGCACCACGTGGTGGTAGTTCAGGTACCAGAGGAACTCCGTCGGCGACAGCCGGATCAGCGCGTGTCCGAACAGCGGGTCGCGCGCGAGGTCCAGCGGGCGCATCAGGTCCCGCTCCATCCACTCCATGGCCGCCGCACGGGGTGCGGTTTCCCCGCTGAGGTCCAGGTGCGCCGGTGCCCAGTCCCAGGTCGCGCGGAGGACCTGGCGCGGGCCTTCGCCGTCGTCGACGAAGGTCACGTGCAGGGCGTCGACCTCGTCGACCACCCGGCGCAGCGCGGCCTCGAACAGCGCCGGCTCGACCGGCCCGTGGATCTCCAGGCACTCACCGACGCGGTAACCCGGGATCGGTGTCCGGGAGCGCTGCTCCGCGAGCCAGATCTCACGCTGGGCCGCGGTCAGGGGAAGGACGTCGCCGTCGCGACGGGACATGGGGGTACCTCCAGAAGTGTGGGCGGGCATACGCGCACGGCACGCCGGGCCACGCCGACCGCGGTGGCGTCACGCGGTCGGCGGGCGGGGCGGCTCGCGGCGGTCAGGCGGCGAGTTCGCCGGCCTGGAGCTGCCAGAGGGATGCGTAGAGTCCGTGCTGGGCGAGGAGTTCGTCGTGGGTGCCCTGTTCGGCGACGACGCCGCCCTTGTCCATGACGTAGATCCGGTCCGCGTGGCGCACGGTGGAGAGCCGGTGGGCGATGATGACCATCGTCCGGTCGGCCGCGAAACCGCGGAGCGTGCGCTGGATGGCGGCCTCGGTCTCGTTGTCCACGGCGGAGGTGGCCTCGTCGAGGATGACGACCGGTGCGTCCTTGAGGATCGCCCGCGCCAGGGCGATCCGCTGCCGCTGGCCGCCCGAGAGGGCGGCGCCGCGCTCGCCGATCACCGTGTCGTAGCCGTCCGGCAGTGTCGCGATGAAGGTGTGTGCCTCGGCCATCGTGGCCGCCTTCACCACGGCCTCGTCCGAGGCCTCGAAGCTGCCGTAGCGGATGTTGTCGGCGATGCTGCCGTCGAAGAGGAACGGATCCTGGGCGACGAACCCGATCGCGTGGCGCAGGTCCCGGCGCGGCAGGTCGGTCACGTCCCGGCCGTCGAGCAGCACGCTGCCGGACGCCGCGTCCTGGAAGCGCAGCAGCAGCTTGGCGACCGTCGTCTTGCCGGATCCGGTTGCGCCGACGAGGGCGGTGACCTGCCCGGCGGGGATGGTCAGCGAGAGGTCCTCCAGTACCGGCGGCCGACCGGGGTAGGCGAAGGTGACGTCGTCGAGCACGATCTCGCCCTGCACCTTGTCGGCGTCGAGCGGCCCGCCGGTGCCCTCGGTCTCCACGGGCAGCGCGCGCAGCCGGCGGACCCGGTCGTGGGCGGCGAGCGTGCGCTGGTACTGGTCGACGATGCCGCCGAGCCGGTTCATCCGCATCATCACCATCTGGGGCAGCCCGATCAGCGGGCTGAACACCTCGAACCGCAGGGTGCCGTTGAGGACCGAGCGGCCGCCGATCAGCAGGGTGCCGGCCATCGAACTGGTCGTGCAGACCCGGACGATCTCGGCGTGGCGGATCGCGCTCCGGTCGGTCTGCCGGTTGCTCTCCTGGGCCGCCTCGCTCAACTCGTCGATCCGCCCGGCCTCGTAGTCCTCGGTGCAGAAGCTCTTGACGGTGGCGCCGGCCTCCAGGCTGTTCACCAGCTGGCTGTGCAGCCTGGCCCGGCGCTCGCCGGAGACGGCGTAGTCGGCCGCGGCCTTGTCCTGGTAGTGGAGCGACAGCCAGGCGATGACCGGGATGGGCAGGAACGCGATCCAGGCGATCTGCGGGGCCAGCAACAGGAACGCCGGCACCAACAGGGCCAGGCTGGTGCCCAGTTGCAGCACATCGTTGGCCGAGGAGGCGAAGAAGTTGCCCAGCTGCCGGACGTCGTCGGTGAGTACGCCGGCGATCCGGCTGGTCCGTTCGCCTTCCAGGTGCCGAAGTTCGAGGTGCTGCACGTGGGCGTACGTGCCGCTGCGCCAGTCGTGCTCGATGTCCTGGCCGAGCCCGCGCCACTGGAGGTTCGAGGAGTACGAGAGGCCCGCCACGGCGGCGCAGGCGACGGCCACCAGTCCTGCCAGGCCCAAGAGTTGGGAGGTCGCGGTGGTCAGACCGATGCGGACCAGCGGCGCGGCCTCGCCCTTGATGAGGACCAGGGCGGTCCAGCCGAGGAAGGTTCCGAGTGCCATCTCCGAGACCTGGCAGGCCACCGACAGCGCGGAGGCGCGGTAGAGGCGCCGCCGGTGCGGCCCGACGATCTCCAGCAGGGGGTGTCGTTCGGCTCCGTCTCCGGACAGCTCCCGGCTCACGTCGGCCGTCCGCCGCCAGGCCTTCCGGAGGACTGTCGCGGTCGCCGCCGCCACGCCGCCCAGCGCGACCAGCTGCCTGCTGAGCGCCGAGCCGCGGATCAGCGCGATGCCGGCGGCCACCCCGCCCCCGACGGCGAGGACGGGACGCACGACGAGGCCGCGGTCCGCCCGCGGCGCCGGCCCGGAGGCGGATCGCGGCGGTGCGGGGCGGGCGGCTGGGGCCGGGCCCGCCACGACCAGGGTGACGGCTCGGCGCACGATCCGGCCGACGTCCGTGGCGCTCACGCGCGCGTCGTGCCGGACGAGGACCCTGCCGGTGACCGGGTTGGCCTGCGCCTCGGTGATCCCGGGGATGCGCCGCAGGGCTGCGGCGAGGATTTCGGCCGTCCGGGGCCGATCGAGAACCGGCCTGACGTCCCAGCGCTGGCGGCCCGGAATGACCGAGCGAGGGCGCACGTCCAAATCCACGGAGCGATATCCGGCTTCGGCACCCAGTAGAGACGGCATGTGTACGATCACCTGTTTGCGGAGGTCGCGGGAATCCGTCATCGGCACGACGGAACACTGCGAAGGAGTGGGAGGTTCTGAAGGGGGAAGCGATGTGGCCGGCGGTCCCGCGGCCGACCGCCGCATGGGCGCATCATTCCGGCATTCGTCGGAACGCGCGCCCAGGCGACGGGTGGGGCCGCCGGACCGACCGTCAGTTCGGCTTGCCGGCTCCGGCGGTCGCGCGGATCTTCGGGGTCCTCGCCTCGCCCTCGCCCCGGTCGGAGACCTCGTCCTTTCCTCCGCTCGGGACGGCACCGTCGGCCGCACGCTGGCCGTCGCCGGAGGCGACCTGCGCGGCCACCATGTCGGCGGCCACTTCGGCCGCGAGGTCGTGGATGTTCTCCCCGGCCTCATGGGCCGCCTTCTTCACCTCCAGGACAATGCCGACGGACGTCTTGACGACGCCACGCACCAGCGGCTTGAGCAGACGCTTGGCCAGTGGGGCGACGATGAGACCGACCAGGAACGGCGGGACTACGGGTGGCATGATGCTCCATCCTCTCTACGCAGACGTATGACGGGGACCCCGGTCACTGCGAACACCGGAGCGGCGCACAGCTGGGCGGACGGACACGCCCGCCTCCGGAATCCGCCAGTCATTCCGTCGGATTATTCCGTCGGATCGAATTCCTTGATTCACGGGTTCGCCGTCCACAACCTTCGACACCGTAGTCGAGCCGGATGCATCGAGACCAAACGGCATCGGCGGGTTTCACTCGTGCGAGTGTTCTTGACCTTCCCGAGTAGCGCGAATTGCCGTACGCACATTCACCGAATCAACCGCTCATCACATCTATTAACCCGGGAGGATCAATTGCCGAGTTCCCGTGCCACCCTCCGCCGCAGGGCGGGGAACGGCAGAGCGCCACCGCCCAGCACCGCCTCGTGGAAGGCCCGCACGTCGAACCCGGCGCCCAGATCCCTCTCGACCCCCACCCGAAGCCGGGCGAACTCCAGATAGCCCGCGCGGTACGAGAGCGCCTGACCGGGCAGGTCCGTCGAGTAGCGCAACAGGTCCGAGGCGATCTGGGCCTCCGCCTCGGTGGAGTTGGCGCGCATGAAGTCATGCGCCTGCACCAGGCTCATGGTCCCGAGGTTGAGCCCGGTGTCGACCACGAGGCGCTGGGCGGTGAACCGCTCCTGCGCGAGCCGCCCGTACGCGTCCCACGGGTCGTCGTAGAGGCCCATCTCCCAGCCGAGACCGGCCGCGTACTCGGCCCATCCCTCATTGAACGCGCCGAACTCGGCCACTTCACGGCGCAGTTGCGGCAGCGACCGGCTCTCCGCCTGCCGGGCGAGGTGGAAGTGGTGGCCCGGCGCCAGCTCGTGGTAGATCAGGGAGGCCGCTCCCAGCAGCGACCGCCGGTCCAGGTCCGAGCCGTTGTAGCGGTAGCGTCCGACCGGGCTCGCCGCGGTGGGCTGCTCGTAGTACCCGAAGGTCATCCCCGCCTCCAGCGCCGGGTCCAGCCGGGCCAGCCCGTACGGCGCGGCCGGCAGGGCGGCGAACCATCGCGGCAGCATCGGAGCCAGCCGGTCGAGGTGGCCATGGAACCGCGCCTCGACCTCCTCGGGCGTCCGGGCGTAGAACCGGGGCTCCGTCCCGAGCCGCTCGTGGAACTCGGCCTCGGACCCGTGGAAGCCCAGGGCCGCGCGCACCTCCCGCATCCGCTCGGCCAGCTCACGGCACTGGTCGCGGCCGAGCTCGTGGAGCCGCTCGGGCTCGGTGTCGCCCCCGGCGTGGGTCCGGACGAAGTCCCGGTACGCCTCCTCGCCGTCCTCGTAGCGCGCCCACCCGACCTCCTGCGGAGCATCCCCCGGCTGGGCCGGGTCGTCGACGGACGCGAGCAGCCGGTCGAAGGCCGGAGCCAACTCGGCCTCCACCAGCCTCCGTACACCGTCCCGAAGGCGTCCGCGCCCAGCCGGCCCCAACCCGCCGAGCCGGTCGTCCGCCACCGTGACCCGGTGCGCAGCGGAGGACCGCAGGCCCTCGATGACGGCCCGCGCTCCGGCCAGGGCCGGTGCCGGCACCCGGAAGCCGCGCGAGGCCTGCCCGACCACCTTGTCGCCGATCGAGCCGACCACTCGCGCGAGGTCGCGCACCAGCGTCAAGTACCGGTCGGCGTCGGCCCGTTCGGCGAAATGGAAGGGGCGCAGGACCGCGTCGACGTACAGCGACAGCGGGAAGAGCCGGTACGGCGTGGCGGCGGGCGTCAGCCAGTACCACCGGCGGGCCCGCAGCTCCTGTTCGGCCAGCGCCACGAGGACGGCCACGGTGTCGGCGTCCGCACCGGGCAGTTCCGCGTCGTCGAGCGCCCGGACCCGGTCCAGAACTCCCGCCGCGAACCGGGCCCGCTGCTCGGCCTCGCCGAGCGACGCCTCCGGCAGCGTCTCGACCGGGAGCCCCTGGCGGACTCGCAGCAACGGGTCCCGCTCCAGCAGGAACTCCCAGTATCGGTCCGCCAGGTGACCGACCTCGCGATCCGGTGCGTTCGTCGTCATGCCGACATACTGACGATGCCGGACCGTCAGGTCCCCCGGTCGGCGACACCCGGGCCGCGGCGCCCCTCGAAAGAGTGAATCGGGGATCGCCACACCCGCCGCCCCGCGTCGACGCCCACCTTTCCCAGCAAGGCGAGAGGCGGCCCCATCCATTCGAACAGGCCTTTCCCTCAGCCGAGTTGAATCGCCGCCGCCAATGCCCGGTGGCACCATGACGCCATGCCCCGTCGCCCACCTCTGGTCGCCCTGGCGGCCGCCATGACCGCCGCTGCCGTCGCGCTGAGCGGCTGCGGCGGCACCACCAGGTCCTCGACGACCACCCCCCTCGTGGACCACGGGACCGTCCGGATCGCGGCGGCCAGTGAGACCCCGAGCTTCAACCCGTACTCGGCCTTCGGCGCCTCCCAGTCCCGCTACGCCTACGACTCACTGGTCAGCCTCGCCCCCGACGGCACCGTGGTCTCCGGCCTGGCCTCCTCCTGGCAGGCCACCACCACCACGGCCACCTTCACCCTCCGCCCGGGAATCACCTGCGCCGACGGCACCCCCCTGACCGCCTCCGCGGTGGCCCGGGCGCTCACCTACGCGGGCGACCCGGCCAACCAGCTCGCCGGCGCCCGGACCGTGCTGCCCAACGTCCCCTTCACCGCGAGCGCCGACGACCGGACCGGCACCGTGTCGGCGACCAGCGCCGCCCCCTTCCCGTTCCTCACCCGCACCCTCGGCCTGCTGCCGATCGTCTGCCCCGCCGGCCTCGACCGGCCCCAGTCGCTGGACCGCGCCACCCAGGGCACCGGCCCCTACGTACTGACCCGCTACACCCCCGGCGGACCGTACGAGTTCACCGTCCGCGACGGCTACACGTGGGGCCCCTCCGGGGCGACGACCGCAGAGCCCGGCCTCCCCGCACGCATCGTCATCCCGGTGGTGCCCCAGGCCTCCACCGCGGCGAACCTCCTGCTCAGCGGGGGCGTCGAGATCGCGAACGTGAACGGGCCGGACCGCGCCCGGCTCACCGGCCACGGCCTGGCCGCCACCGACGTGGCGACCGTGGTCGGGCTGACCTTCTTCAACCAGCGCCCCGGCCGGCCCCTTGCCGACCCGGCGCTGCGCCGCGCCCTGGTCTCCGCCCTCGACCGTCAGGGTCTCGCCAACGTCGCCGTCGGCGGCACCGGCCGGCCCGCCACCGACTTCGGCGCCGAGGGCGCCGTCTGCCACGCCGACCTCGCCGCCGCCAACCTGCCCGCGCAGGACGCCGCCGAGGGGCTGCGCGCCGCCGGCTGGACCCGCTCCACCGACGGCCGGCTGACCAAGGACGGCCGGGCGCTCCGGCTCCGTCTGATCACCAGCCCCGACGTCGGTCCCACCCTGCCCTCCGTCGCCGAGCTCATGGCCCGGGACTGGACGGCGCTCGGCGCGAAGGTCGACCTGGTCACCGAGAGCCTGCCCGCCCTCGTCAACGCCATGTACCGGAGCGGTGACTTCGACGTGGTGGTCGGCACCTCGCCGGGCTTCGCCCTGCCGGTCGGCTTCATCCCGTTCTTCTCCGGCCCCACCCCCGCCCAGGGCCTCAACTTCGCGGGTGTGACCAACCCCGAGTACGACGCGCTGGTCGCCCAGGCCCTCGGGGAGACCGACACCGCGGGCTGCGGCACCTGGAACCGGGCCGCCGCCGCGCTCTTCCGCTCGGCCGACGCGCTACCGATCGCCGACGGCCGGAGCACCGTGTACGGCTACCGCACCACCTTCGCCACCACCTTCGGCGGCCAGCTCATCCCCACCAGCATCCGCCTCCACCAGTGACGGGTCCCACGATGTCCGTACCCCCGCTGCTGCGGCACCCCTGGACGGTGTTCCTCGGCCGCCGCACCGTCCGGCTGATCCTCTCCCTCGGGGTCGTGCTCACCGCGTCGTTCACGATGATCCGCCTCGTCCCCGGCGACCCGGTCCGCGCCGCCCTCGGCGTCGACGCCGCCCCGTCCCTGGTGGCCGCCCGCAGGCACGACCTCGGGCTCGACACACCCTTCCTGTCCCAGTACCAGCACTACCTCGGCGGCCTCCTGCACGGCGACCTCGGTACCTCGCTGGTCACCGGGGCACCCGTCGCGGAGCTGGTCCGGACCCGGCTGCCGGCCACCCTGGAAATCGCCGGCCTCGCCTTCCTGGTCACCCTCGCCGTCGCCCTGCCCGCCGGCCTGCTGGCCGCCGTCCGCACCCGCGACGGCCGGCATCCGCGCACCGAGCTGGCATTCACCGCGGTCACCGCCGGTCTGGCCGGGGTGCCGGACTTCGTCCTGGCCGCCGGGCTCACCGCGCTGCTGGCCGTCGGCCTCCAGCTGCTCCCGGTGGCCGGCGCGGCAGGCGTCGAATCATTCGTCCTGCCGGTCCTCGCGCTCTCCCTCGCACCCACCGCCGTCCTGGTGCGCATCGTCCGGGTGGAGGTGTTGAAGGTGCTCGACGAGGACTACATGCGCACCGCGCGGAGCAAACGGCTGTCCCCCGCACGCCGCTACCTGCGGCACGCGGTGCCGAACACGGCGACCGCCACACTCACCGTCGCCGGGGTCCTGCTGCCCGCCCTGATCGCCGGCACCGTGCTGGTGGAGAAGGTCTTCGACTGGCCCGGCATCGGTTCGGCCATGGCGCAGTCCGTGGTCGCGCAGGACTACCCGGTGGTCCAGGCGATGGTGCTGGTGCTGGGCACCACCGTGCTGCTCGCCGGCCTCCTGGTCGACGTGGTGCTGGCCGTGCTCGACCCCCGCTCGGCGATCCGGGAGACCTGACCATGCCCCTTCCACTCGGACGCCCGCGCTCGCCCATGGCCTGGGTCACGGCGGCCATGCTGACGTCGCTGGTCGTGCTCGCACTGGTCGGCCCGCTCGTCTGGGGCGCGTCTGCCGACCGCCCGGACCCCTCGGCGGTGCTCCAGGGCCCGTCCGCGGCGCACCCGTTCGGCACCGACAACCTCGGTCGGGACCTGCTCGCCCGGGTCCTGACGGCCACCCGGTCGTCCCTGTTCCTCGCACTCGCGGCGGTCCTGCTCGGCGCGACCGGGGGCGTTCTCCTCGGGGCGTCCACCGCCGTCGTCGGCCTGCGCGCCCGTCGGCTGCTCTCCGGGCTGATCAACCTCCTGCTCGCCTTCCCCGCGCTCCTGGTCGCGATGTTCCTCGCGGTCGTGTTCGGCGCGGGCGCCGGCGGGGCGGTGCTCGCCCTCGCGGTCGCGGGCGTCCCCGGATTCGCCCGACTCGCCCAGACCCTCGCCGCCGGCGTGGCGGGCACCGACCACCTGGCCGCCGGCCGGGTGCTCGGCCTGCGCCGCCACCGGCTGCTGTGGCGGCACGTCCTGCCCAACATCGCCGAGCCCCTGCTGCTGAGCACCACCACCGCGGCAGGCACCGCCCTCGTCGCACTCTCCGGGCTGAGCTTCCTCGGCCTGGGCGTCCAACCGCCCGGGTACGACTGGGGGCAGCTGCTCAACCAGGGACTCACCCGCATCTACGCCGACCCCCTACCGGCTCTCGCTCCGGGCCTGGCCATCGTCTACGCGGCCCTGACCTTCCAGCTGCTCGGCGAGGTCCTGGCCGGCAGCGTCGCCCGCCGCGGCCCGGCGACGCGCACGCCCGCACCGACGCTCGCCCCGAGTGGCCCCGCCGAGGACGGCCTGGTGCTCCAGGTCGAGGACCTCCACGTCGAACTCCCCACTCCTGACGGCACGATCCGGCCGGTGCGCGGTGTGAGCCTCGCACTGCGGCCGGGCGAGATCGTCGGGCTCGTCGGCGAGTCGGGCTCCGGCAAGTCGCTCACCGCGTTCGCCATCGCCGACCTGCTCCCGCCCGGGGCCCGGGTGTCCCGGCGCACCCTGCGCCTGCTCGGTGTCGACCTCGCCGCCCTGACACCCAAGGAACGGGACCACCACCTCGCGACGGGCCTGGCGGTGATCTTCCAGAACCCGGCCTCGGCACTCAACCCGTCCCTGAGGGTCGCCACCCAGCTCACCGAGACCGCCCGGGCCCACCGCGGCGCGAGCCGCGCGCTGGCCGCTTCGGAGGCCTCCGACGCCCTGCGCCGGGTCGCACTGCCTCCGGCACTGCTGCGCTCACGCCCTCACCAGCTCTCCGGGGGCCAGCGCCAGCGCGTGATGATCGCCTCCGGGCTGATGGTGCGGCCGGGCCTGATCATCGCCGACGAGCCGACCACCGCGCTCGACGTCACCGTGCAGCGGCGGATCACCCGGCTGCTGTCCGACATCCGGCGGGACACCTCCGCCGCGATCCTGTTCATCAGCCACGACGTCGCGCTCGTGGGCGAGTTCTGCGAACGGGTCCTGGTGATGTACGCGGGCACCATCGTCGAGGCCCTGCCCGCCGACCGTCTCACGGCCGGCACCCGGCACCCCTACACCCGCGCACTGGTCGAATCGGTACCGGACCTCACCGCGGACCGCGGCCGGCCGCTGCCGACCGTGCCGGGAACGCCGCCCGACCTGCTCTCTCCCGCCCCGGGCTGTCCGTTCGCGCCCCGCTGCCCGCGCCGCCAGGACCGCTGCGCCGAGGAGGCCCCGCCGCTGGAGGACCTCGACGCGGTCCACCGGGTGGCCTGCTGGAATCCGGTACCGGTGGCGGCGGAGGTGGTCGCGCTGTGACCACCCTTCAGGTCTCCGACCTCACTGTCCGCCACCACGGCCCGCACGGCCTTGTCGCCGCCGTCGACGGGGTGTCCCTGGAGGTCCCGTCCGGCACCACGCTCGGGCTCGTGGGCGAGTCCGGCTCCGGCAAGTCGAGCCTGGCCCGCGCGGTCGTCGGCCTCACTCCCGTGCACGGTGGCCGGGTCCTGCTCGACGGCCGGGAGGTCCGCGCCCGCACCGTCCGCGACCGGCGTCGGCTCGGCCGCCTGGTCCAGGTCGTCCTCCAGGACCCGGACACCGCGCTCGACCCGCGGATGACGGTCCGTCAGGCGCTCGTCGAAGCGGCCACCGTCTTCCGCCGACTCGACCGGCCCAGCCGTGCCGAGCGCGTCACCGAGCTGCTCGGCCTTGTCGGCCTGGACCCCCGGCTCGCCGACCGCCTGCCGCGTCAACTGTCCGGCGGGCAGCGCCAGCGAGTCGCCATCGCCCGCTCCCTGGCCGTCGAACCCGGCCTGCTGATCGCCGACGAGATCACCTCGGCGCTCGACGTCTCGGTGCAGGCCGCCGTACTCAACACGATCCGCGAACTCCAGCGACGGCTCGGGCTGTCCATGCTCTTCATCGGCCACAACCTGCCGGCGGTCTGCCACGTCTCCGACACGGTGGCGGTCATGCGGCACGGCCGGATCGTCGAGACCGCCCCCACCGAGGCCATCCTGCGCACCCCGCAGCACCCGTACACCCGGACACTGCTCGCCTCCGTGCCGTCCCTGCGCACACCCCCACCCGAGGAGAGGCCGTCATGACCGTCATGCACCCGGACGCGGTGGTCGTCGGAGCCGGGGTGATCGGCGCGGCCGTCGCCCTCGAACTCGCGCGCACCGGGCGGCAGGTGGTCGTCGTGGACAAGGCGGGTGCCGTCGGCCACGGCTCCACCAGCGCCTCCAGCGCGATCATCCGGTTCAACTTCTCCACCTTCGACGGCGTCGCCACGGCCTGGGAGGCTCAGCACCTCTGGACGTCCTGGCCCGACCACCTGCGGCTCGCCGGCCGCCGCCCGCTCGCCGTCTTCCACCGCACCGGCGCCGTGCTGCTCGACTCCCCCGCGGTCGTACCGTCCGAGGTCACCGCCCTGTTCGACCGCGCCGGCGTCCCGTACGAGCGCTGGGACACCCCGACGCTGCGCGGGAGCCTTCCCGGGATCGATCCCGGGCGGTACTGGCCTCCGAAGCCGGTGGACGACGACGCCTTCTTCGCCGGCCCGGCCGGTGAGCTCGGCGCCCTGTTCACCCCGGACGCCGGGTACGTCGACGACCCGCAGCTCGCCGCCCAGAACCTCGCGGACGCGGCGAGCGAGCTGGGCTCCCGCTTCCTCCTCCATCACACCGTGGTGGCCGTCGACCGGCACGCGGACCGGGTGACGGGCATCGGCCTGGCCGACGGGACGCGGATCACCGCCGCGGTCGTGGTCAACGCCGCCGGACCGTGGTCGGGGGGCCTCAACCGGCTGGCGGGGGTCGGGGGCGACTTCACGATCGGCGTGCGCCCGCTACGCGAGGAGGTCCACCAGGTCGTCGCGCCGGACGGCCACGCCGCCGGCCCCGGCCCCGTGGTCGCCGACCTCGACCTCGGCACCTACCTCAGACCCGCCCCCGGCAGGCACCTCCTGGTCGGCGGGACGGAGCCGGACTGCGACCCGCACGAGTGGATCGACGATCCGGACAATGCCGACCCCCGCCCCACCGCACACCGCTTCCGCACCCAGGTGACCCGGGCAGCCCGCCGCTTCCCGGCGATCGGCGTCCCCAGCCGGCCGCTCGGAGTCGCGGGGGTGTACGACGTCGCCGACGACTGGACCCCGATCTACGACCGAACCGCCCTCGACGGCTACTACGTCGCCATGGGCACCAGCGGCAACCAGTTCAAGAACGCTCCGCTGGTGGGCCGCTTCCTCGCGGCCCTGATCGAATCGGTCGAATCCGGCCACGACCACGACGGTGACCCGGTCCGCTACCGCTGCGAACACACCGGCAACGTCGTGGACCTGGGCGCCTTCTCCCGTCGACGCCCGGTCCGGGCAGGCTCGGCGCGGACGGTCATGGGGTGATCACACGCAGCTCCCGCACCAGGTCCCCGACCACGCCGACCACGAACTCGGGCGCCTCGTGCGGGAAGTCGTGGCCGGTGCCGTCCGGAGTGTGCACCAGTCGGGACGCCGTCGACGCCGCCAGGTACCGCACCCTGCTGCGGAGGTAGAAGCGACTGATCCGCTCGGCCTCGGCGGCGTTTCCGGCGGCGGCCAGCACCGCCTCGCCGCCGGTGAGGTCCCGGGGTATCACCAGCACCAGCGGCAGGTCGCCGAGATCCCCGTCGTACACCACGGTCTCCCAGCCCACCCTCGCCAACCCGGACGGCGACAGCTCGGCGAAGATCGACGCGGCGGCGCAGCCCTGCCCGACCCGGCCGCCTGGGCCGCGGTGCGCGCCGAACAGGTGCCGCACCGCCGTCAGCAGGAAGCCGCGGCGCATCGCCGCGAACTGCCGGTTGGGCGGCGCGAAGGCGATGACCTCCAGGGGCGTCGGATCCAGCAGCACGAGCCCCGCCACCAGATCCGGCCGGCGCCTGGCCACGTTCGCGACCAGCAACCCGCCGAAGGAATGACCGACGAACACGAAAGGGGCCCGCTCCCCCGCCCCCTCCAGCGCTGCCGGCAGCTCCTCCGCCTCGGCCGCCGTCGTCCGGGGGAAGGGCCCGACGTCGCTCCAGCCCGTCCCCAGGCGGTCGACCAGCACTGACCGGCCCCGGGCCGACAGCATCGTGTGCAGCTCCCGGAACTCCTCACCAGGGGCGTGCCCGCCGGGCATCCAGACCACCGTCGGCCCGCCCCCGGCCTCCCCCTCGGCGAGGACGTGCATCCGGTGACCACCCACATCGACCAGGCGCCCCGGCGGCGGATTCTCCCGCCCCTCGCGGGCCACCAGCACCAGATGACGAACGGCTCCCGCCGCCAGCAGCACACCGACAGCCATCGCCAGGCCACCGAGCGCCACCGCCCAGGCCGCCCCCACTCCGACAAGGCCGCCGCCCACCCCCGCCACCACCAGCGCGACCGGCACCCCCAGCCAGTCCCGGCTCAGCAGCGCGAGCAGGGAGTTCGCCATCCGTCCGTCCCGTCGCATCGGTCCTCCGCAACGGCGCTCGAAAACCGATTCCTCCCATTCTTCTTCCCCCATCCGTCCGCCCCGACGCCACGTTCTCCTCCCCGCCATCGCCCGAGAACGCACCGCGCGAGATCAGAGGCCGGGCGTCACCCGAAGCTCCCCGCGCGCCTGTCCTGTGTCACGTCGCAGATCCGGCCGTTCACGGACGAGTGAACTCCCGGCTGATCTCTCACGCACCGGCTGCTGCCGGCGCCAGCATGGGCGGCATGACCACCACGTACCCCCGAGCCGAGCGGGCCGCCCAGGCCCGGGCGGCCGAAGCCCAGCTCGCCGCCGACGGAATCGACGGGGTGGTGTTCGGCTGGGTCGACAACGCCGGACTCACCCGGGTGAAGTCCGTCCCGCTCACCCGGCTCGAACACGCCGCCGAGTACGGTGTCGGCGCCGTTCCCTGCTTCGACGTCGCCCTGGTGGACGACTCCTTCGCCACTTCGCCATCGAGTACCGGCCCGGTGGGCGACCTGCGGCTCGTCCCCGACCTCGACCGGCTCACCCCGCTCGCCGCCCAACCCGGCTGGGCCTGGGCGCCGGCGGACCGCTACACCCAGGACGGCACCCCGCATCCCGGCTGCCAGCGCCAGTTCGCCCGCCGGGCCACCGAGGCCGTGGAGCGGCGCGGGTTCTCGGTGCAGGCCGGGATCGAGATCGAGTGGGTGGTGGCCGACGCCACCGGGGCCCCCGCCACGACCGGGCCCGCGTACGGGATGACCCGCTTCATCGAGCGTTCCGACTACCTGCGGGAGGTGCTGCGCACCCTCACCGCCCAGGGGGTGGCCGTACTCCAGGTCCACCCCGAGTACGGCGCCGGGCAGTTCGAGGTCTCGGTCGCCGCCGAGGGGCCGGTCGAGGCGGCCGACACCACGATGCTGGTGCGCCACACCATCCGGGCCGTCTCCGCCCGGCACGGCCTGCGGGTCTCGTACGCGCCCCTCTTCACCGAGGGCGCCATCGGCAACGGCGGCCACCTGCACCTCAGCCTCTGGCGCCAGGGCCGGAACCTCGGGCACGGCGGCCCCGGCCGCCACGGGCTGCATCCCGAGGCCGAGCAGTTCCTCGCGGGCGTCCTGGCCGAGCTTCCCGCTCTGCTCGCCCTCGGCGCGCCCAGCGTCGCCTCCTACCTGCGGCTGGTCCCCTCCCACTTCGCCGGGGCCTACCGCTGCTGGGGCCTGGAGAACCGTGAGGCGGCACTGCGCCTGATCGCCGGCTCCGCCGCCGGGCAGGCCAACGCCGAGGTCAAGTGCTTCGACGCAGCCGCCAACCCGTACCTGGCGGTCGGCGGCGTGCTGGCCGCCGGGCTCGCCGGCCTGGACGCCGGCCTGCCCCTCCCGCCCGAGACCACGAGCGACCCCGCCGCCCTCGGCGACGCCGAGCGCCTCCCGGCGAGCCTGCCGGAGGCGATCGACGCGTACGAGAAGTCTGCACTGCTCCGGCAGGCGCTCGGCCCAGAGCTGTACGAGACCGTGCTGGCCGTCCGGCGGGCGGAGGCGGAGCTGTTCGCGATGCACACGGATGCGGACGTCATCGAGGCCGTCCGCTGGCGCTACTGACGAGCATCGGTTCCGCGCCGTCGGCTCCCCGGCGATGAGCAGGTCGAGAACCTGCTCATCGCCGGGGAGCGTGAGGCGCCAGGAGCGGGCCGCAGGTGGCCGGTTGGGAGCGGCGGAACTCGTCGGGTACGGGGGACGTCTGCATCAGCCCACTTCGGCTCTGGGTGAGGACCCGAGAGTCGGATCGGTGACAGCGGGTTCCAGCGGCTTCGCCATGTAGACCGCCTCGGCGCCGTAGCTCGCGGGCAGCCCGATCTCGGGCCGGGCATGGTAGCCCAGGGGGGCCCACACGGCCTGTGCACCGAGGACGGCGACCAGCGAGACCGTCCGGTAGCCGGCCGCCGGCGCGGTGCCGTGCAGGTGACGCATCATCCGCGGGGCGAGGCCCCGGCCGCGCAACTTCTCGGTGATCACCACGTCGTGGGTGTGCAGGTTGCTCCCCCGGTGGCTCTCCCCTACCGCGCCGTCCTCGGCCAGGCTCAGATCCGGGCAGCGGAAGAGCGGGTACGGCAGGGCGAGCAGGTATCCACCCAGGCTGCCCGCGTACTCCAGCACGAAGCAGGTCGAAGGCGAGGCGCGGTGTCGGGAACGCAGGGCCTCGCGGCCCTCGGACAGGCCGCTCGCGGCGTAGGCGCGTTCCTCCAGCGCGACCACCTCGTCCCAGTCCTCCTCCCGGAGCAGTCGGATGCGGTACTCGCTCATGCGTTTCCTCCGTTGCGGTGCCCACCGATGCAGGTGTGCGGCAGCGGCGCGAAGCCGTTGAACCCACGGGTGGCGTAGGCGGTGGCGTACGCGCCGCAGGAGTGGATCCACACCGGGTCGCCGGAACCGATCGCGTGCGGGACGCGGACCAGGCCGTCGTCCTGCGCGTACGCGTCGTCGCTGTCGCAGGTCGGGCCGGCCACCACGGCGTTGACGAACTGGCCGCCCGGGTGGGTGGGGAACTCCAGCCGGTACTGCAACTGGTCCATCTCGTACAGGCCGTTGAACTTGCCGCAGCTGAGGTAGAGCCAGTCCTCCCGGGTGCCGTCGAGGCGACGGCGGGAGGTGAGCCGGGCGGCGTGCGCACGGATCGCACCGTGGTCGGCGACCAGGTGGCGCCCGGGCTCCAGCAGGAACTCCAGCGGCGCGGCGCTGACGGCGCGCAGCCGTTCCATGCCCTCGCGGATCACCGCGAACATCTTGTCCAGCGGCGGTTCGAGCGGGCGCCCCCGCCGGTCGAGGACGCCGAGGGCGGGCAGGCCGCCGCCGAGGTTGATCCGGGTCGGGGTGATGCCGCGCCAGTTGAGCGCCTCCAGCACGGCGGCCAGCGAGTCGATCGCCGTCCCCCACGCCTCGGCGGTCATCTGCTGCGAGCCGACGTGCACCGACAGGCCTGACGGCACCAGCCCGGCGGCGCGGGCTTCGCCGAGCACCCGCAGGGCGTCCTCGGGCGAGCAGCCGAACTTGTGACTCAGGCCCCACAGCGCGCCCTCGCCGGTGGTCGCGATCCGGCAGAACACCCGTGCGCCGGAGGCGTGTTCGGCGATCGCCGCGACGTCCTCCAGGCTGTCGGTGGCGAAGTCCCGCACGCCCAACCGGTGGGCCTCGGCGATGTTGCGGTCGGACTTGACGGTGTTGCCGTAGTGGATCAGCTCGGGCGGCACACCGGTGCGCAGGGCCTGGGCGATCTCCTGCGGGCCGGCCGCGTCGAAGCCGGAGCCGAGCGCGGCAAGGTGGCCGAGCACCTCGTCCACCGGGCAGGCCTTCATCGCGAACCGGACGGCCACACCCGGCAGTTCGGCGAGAAGTGCGGCGTACTGGCCGCCGATGCCGTCCAGGTCGTAGATGATGGCGTCCTCGATGGCGCCGGCAAGCGCGGCGCGCAGGGCACTGTGGTCGTGCTGGTCGGGGAGGGGCGCAGTGGATGCGTGCACGGTGGCCGGCGCGGTCGGGGCGCGGTGGCCGGTTCTGCCGTGGGCGGCCGTCCGGCGCGGTTCGGCGGTCTGGCGCATGTCGGTGGTCTGAGGCCTCACGTGTGAACTTCCGGTCCGACTGGATGATTGATGCCGAGGGCTTGCTGGCACGCATGAGATGAAGCGAGGGAGTCCGAAGGTCGGTTGTGACGCCTGACCCGGGCTCCCTCTCCGCACGCACTCTACGTACTTCCGGGGCCTGCACCTGCCGCGCGCCCTACGCCGCCTGACCGGCGCGAAGGCCGACGAGCGCGAGACCCTGCTCGGCATGCTCCGCGCCGAACCCCACCTCTCCGCGCCCCGCCCCGGGCCACCGCTCGACATACGGAACCACCCGAACGGCGTCGGTGTGAGCCTCCACGGCCTTGACGATCAGGTCCCACCGGACGCTGTCGGGGATCCGGATGCCCGGAATCACGCACGGCGGCGCCCTGTGCGGAGGGGGAAGACGGGCGAGACGGTGGTGGCCGTCCGGGACGCACGCGAGGCTGGGCCGGTCGGCTGACGACCGGGCACGGTCGGACCGGCAGATCGGTCCGTCGCTCTGGTCCCGGCTCCGTGACCGGCCGAAGATGGCGGCATGGGTGTCGACGACTCGGGTACCGGGCTGCTGGTGACGAACGTGCGCGTCTTCGACGGGATCGGCGAGGAGTCGGTACCGGGGCACGTCCGGGTCGAACGGGACAGGATCGCAGAGGTGGTGCTGGGCCGCCCCCTCCCGCGCCGTGCACCCCACGGGGCGACGGTGCTCGACGGCGGCGGCCGTACCCTCCTCCCGGGCCTCACCGACGCGCACGTCCACCTGTTCGCGATCGGCGGCACCATGGCGGAGCTGCAGCTCGCGCCGACCGGCACCGTCTACTACCAGGCCCTGGCCGCGGCCCGCGACATGCTGATGCGCGGCTTCACCACGGTGCGGGACATGGCCGGCGACACCGAGCCGCTGCGACGGGTGCTGGACCGCGGGCTGTTCCCGGGCCCACGGATCTACCCGAGCCAGGCCGCCATCTCCCAAACCGCCGGCCACGGCGACTTCGGGACGGTCTACGACGCCCCGACCGCTCTGGGCGGGCCGCAGGCCCGAACCGAACAGATCGGGTTCACGCGGGTGGCCGACGGTCCGGAGCGGGTGCTCGCGGCGGTGCGCGAGCAGCTGAGGAAGGGCGCCACGCAGATCAAGCTGATGGCCGGCGGCGGCGTCGTCTCCGAGTTCGACCCGCTCGACGTGCTGCAGTTCACCACGGCGGAACTGGAGGCCGCCGTCGACGCGGCCTCCGACTGGGGCACCTACGTGACCGTGCACGTCTACACCTCCGAAGGCATCCGCCGCGCGGTGGAGGCCGGGGTGCGCTGCATCGAGCACGGGCACCTCGCCGACGAGGACACCATCCGCTACCTCGCGGAGAAGGACGTGTGGCTCAGCACCCAGCCGTTCGAGGTCGACGACCACCACTACGCATCCGCGGACAGCGACCGCAAGAACCGCGAGGTCTGCGAAGGCGTCGCCCGCACCATCGGCTGGGCGGTGAACCACGGCGTGCGGCTCGCCTTCGGCACCGACCTGGTACTCGCCCCGGGGAAGGCCCACCGGCAGAACGAGATGCTCGTCCGCCTCGCCACCTACCTCAGCCCGGTCGAGGTCCTGAAGACGGCCACCTCCGGCAACGCCGAACTCTTCCGCCTGTCCGGCCATCGCGACCCCTACCGTGCGGCGCCGCTGGGGGTCGTCGCGCCGGGAGCCTGGGCCGACCTCCTCGTCGTCGACGGCGACCCGACCACCGACCTGTCCGTCCTCGCCGATCCCGAACGCAACCTGCGACTCATCGTCAAGGACGGCGTCGTCCACAAGAACGAGCTCGGCTGACCCGAGCCGGCCTCCTGCTCGGCTGCGACCCCTTCTGTCACGACGGCGGCCGATCTCCACGGCCAGACCGGTGCCGGGCGAGGAAACCGCCCACGAGACCGGAGCCCAGGGCTGGGCCGGCGCCGTCCCCGCGGCCGCTCGGTGACCCGGCACGGGCCCCTGCGCGACCAGCCCGATGCGCTGACCGACGCAATGTCACCTGTACGGGTGGCCGGCCGGGCCGAGTACCTCGTCCGCACTTCGGGGCTCCGTGCGCGGCTGCCGGTTGAGTCTGTGGCGCGCGATGGAGGAGTGCCGGTAGACCTCTTTGCGGGCCCGCATGATGTTGCCCAGGGGGGCGTGCTCGGCGGTGACCCGCCAAGGCGTGAAGGACAGTGAGTCCATCTTCTCCAGGTTCTCCGGGCCGGAGATGTCCTGCTGCGGCAGTCGCAGCCTGGCCACGGTGACGGACGGCGAGAGCTTCTCGGGCCACTCCACGGTGGTGTCCTCCACCGGCATGCGCTCAAGGTCGGTGCAGAGCTGGACCTGGATGTCGAAGGCGTAGGGCCGCTCCTGCAGTTCGGCCTGTAGGGCCGGCCGGAAGACCTCCGCCGCCGAGGTCGGGTCGATGTCGCGCCGTACCACCGCGGCGGCGGCGGACGGGTCGGGGGTGATGCGCACCTTGGCGACGTAGTCCCCGTGCCGGACCGCGCCCATCGTCCAGTAGCTCGACAGCAGGACGTTCGCCGGAGGGATCCTGGACAGACGCAGGAAGGCCAGGAACTCGTCCCACGCCCAGTCGTCCTGGTTCAGTGTCCCCTTTCCGGTCACGAACTCGGTGAAGAAACGATGTGCTCCGGGTCGGCCCTGGGAGAAGTAGGCCGGCGCGTCCAGGAACAGTTCCTGGATGAACAGGTAGTGCTCGACGGTGTTGCAGAAGAAGATCGGTCCGTTGATGTTGGCGTAGTCGAAGGTGCCCGTGTCCGGTTCGTCCTCCAGCAGAGTCGGGCCCGGGATGTCGAACATCTTCAGCGCCAGTCCGGTGGCGGCGCCCAGTCGTGCGTCGGCTCCGGCGTGGGGCGAGCCGTTGGAGAAACGGATGAGCGCATCGTGGGTTCCCGGGGTCGCGTAGATCCCCTGGGCGTACTCGGGGGGCAGCCCGTCCAGGATCTCCACTTCCCCTCGGACCAGCCCGTACCCCTTGGCATGGGCATCGCGCAGGGCCCGGCCGGTGCCGCCGGCCTCGACCGACCCGGCGATGTAGTTCTCGGTCCTTTCGATCACCGTCTGCAGGTTCTCGTCGAAGTGCGGATCGTCGTCTTCGATGCCCGGTGTGTAGCGGACGAACTGTGCTGCCATGACTTCGACTTCTCCTCTCGGAGACCCTGATTGCACCTCGGGAGCCTGGAATCGCCCTCAGTCCTCCAGTTCGGCGAGCCAGCGCATGGCGCGCAGTCCCGGCACGAAGCAGTACTCACCTCCGCGGGTGACCACGAAGCTGGGCAGGTTCCGCAGGCGACGCCGTACCGGCTTCTCCGGGATGGTGACGCTGCCGGTTCCGCCGTGGTGCCCGGCCACCGGATCCTTCTCGCCGGGGTAGCCGATGAAGTTGCCGTCGTTGAGCCATTCGGCCTTGATGAACTCGAACTGCCTTTCCAGATGGGCCCCGAGGAAGACTCCGACCAGGCCGCGGTCGGCGCCGTCGTCCTCCAGCGCGCCCTCCGGGAGCGGCGGGCCGTAGGTGGTGCCGCGGCGGATGAGACGGTGCATCCGCGCGTCGCCGATGATGGTGGAATCACGGGGGTTGGTGCGCCGGATGTGCGCACCGGCGGGACACCGGTACCCCCGGTCGTCGTTCTCCCGGTACAGGAAGTTGTTGACGCGGTGCGGATCGGCCGCCAGCTCCGGATCGTCGTGCTCCGGCGTCAGCGTCAGCGGCGCCCCGCTGGGCCAGCGCCCGACCATCTTCGCCGCCAGGAGGGCCTCTTCCTCGGCGCTGGAGCTGTTCGCGCGGAGGTACCGGCGCCAGGCCGCCACGTTGGTGTGGACCTTGCGCACGGCCGCGTAGGTGCCGTTGCGCCCCAGCACGTCGGGGCTGGGCATGGGTGGCAGGCTGCCGGTTTCGTCCGGGTAGCCGAGGATGAACTCGCCGGCCTTGATCGGGACTTCCTGCGGGTTGGAGCCGGGCAGTCCGACACCCTCGATGTTCGGATGGCTGATGCCGTCACGGAACCCGAAGGTGGTGCGGCCGGTCGGGAGCTGGCGGACCTCCTGCTGCCAGATCACCCGGACACCGGGCGTGTCCTCGTAGGCGGCACGGGCCCGCTCCAACTCCTCGTCCAGCTGCGCCGCTTCGGAGGAGAGGGCACTCAACGCGATGTGGACGTCGCCCGTTCCGAACGGCGCCTCCCAGTGGGCCGGCGCGCTGTCGCCCACGTCGCCGATCAGCTCTGCCCGAGCGGCCATGCCCTCGCGGAACGCCTGCGGAAAGCTGTCCAGCGACTCCTGTGGCACCCCCAGGGCCCTCAGCCCCTGGTAGGTGAACGCCACAGCGACCCAGGCGTCCCGGCTCTGTTCCGCGCTGGGCAGGCCGGCCGAGGTCACCGGGAGCAGCCGCCGCAGCAGGGCGCGTCCGGCATGGCGGTCGTCGACGCGCAGGAAGACGTACTTTCCCTGATACGGCACGGGGCGTGGACGCAGGGCCCCGCTCTGGACGTCGTCGATCTCGACGCTCATACCGGCCGCGCTGCTGCTGTCCGCCGAATTCATGTTTGCCTGTGCCTCCGCATCGGTCTCTGTCCGGGCATCCCCGCACTGGCGACTCTCACCGGCCGACGCGGTCCACCGGCGGCGGGTCGGCTCTGAGGGTGGCTGCGCCCGGGCTCTAGGCCGAGGCTTCCTCCAACAGCTTCCGGAAGGCGGGCGTGGCCACCAGCTCCGCGTTGGCCGGATTCTCCAGCGCCGCCCGGAACTCGGGGGTGTCCAGCACCTCCTGGAACGCTTCGTCCACACGCTGGTCCTTGTAGATCTGCTGAACGGTCAGGTCGGGATAGGCGCTGACGAACACCCCGGCGGGCTCCTGGTGGGCGAGGAACCAGTCCTTCGCCCCGGGATCCTTGACGCCGGGGAACCCTTCGCTGTGCGAGAAGACCTTGTCGAAGCGCTCCCCGACCACCGTCTTGGCGAAGTCGTCGATGTAGGTGTCCCAGGAGCCGTCGAAGACGCTGGCGAACATGAACCGGGTGTCGTTGTCGAAGATCACATGTCGCGCGTCGTGCAGGGTGCCGATCTGGCGCACCGCCGCGTGCGTCCTCTCGGCAGCCGCCGTGTCGGCCATCGCGGCGAGATCCTCCCGCAACGCATCCGCATGGCCCGGCTTGATCTCGGTGAAGACGGTGAACTCGCTGCAGACCCCATCCGACCTGCCCGGCCGCTCGGGGTGCGCAGACTGGGCTGCATCTCTCGTCGCAGTCATCGTGAAACTCTCCTGCCACGGATCGGAGCGAGGGCCGCCGAGCACCCGGACGTGAGGCGCCCTCGCCCTCGCATGTCAATCCTCATCGCGGATGCGCTGCCTCGCACCTTCAACCCTGATCGACGCCTTCACCGGATTCCCGGGAACCTCCGGCCCTGGCGAGTGTCCATCCGGTCACTTCACGTTGCCTCCACCAGGGCGATGCCGTTCCGAGAAGCTCCCGAGGACAGATCCGGCCAGGCGCAGGACGATGGAAGCGGTGGGACGTGCCGAGTATGCCGCCGTCGCCATTCCGGGCAGCCGCTTCCGCACAGCCGTGAAGACAACGGCGCAGCCGATCACGGAACAACCCGTTGCATCGTACGGACGGTCGGATCACCCGCTTCCCCCGAGCCCGTTCCACCGGATCGCCATCCGGAGGCAACCATGGGCGCAGTTCTCGGTGACGTGCTGGGTTTCGCGGCGGCCGTCGCAATCAGCCCGCTCCCGATCATCGCCGTCATCCTCATACTCGCCACGCCCCGAGGACGTCTCAACGGTGTCCTCTTCACCGTCGGCTGGATCCTGGGACTCACGGCGCTGGGCGCGGTGATGCTGGCGATCGCTTCCCCGGCAGGCGCCTCCGCCCACGAGCACCCGGCTACCTGGGTGGGAGCGCTCAAGCTCGCTCTGGGCGTGTTCCTCGTCCTCTTCGGTGCCCAGCACTGGCGTCGACGCCCGAGGGATCCCTCGCAGGCCCAGCTGCCGAAGTGGATGGGCGCGATCGACCGCCTCGCGCCGGTCAAGGTATTCGCACTCGGGCTGGCCTTCTCCGCGCTCAACGCCAAGAACGCACCGCTGACCATCGCCGCGGGCGCCACGATCGGCTCAGCAGGACTGCCGGTCGGGCAGCAGATCGCATCGCTGGCGATCTTCGTCGTGATCGCCACCCTCGGCCTGCTGGCCCCGCTGGCGGTCTTTCTTCTCGGCGGAGAGCGGGCCAAGACCGTGCTCGGCGGCTGGAAGGAGTGGGCAGCCCAGCACAACGTCGCCGTGATGGCCGTCCTGTTCTTCGTTCTCGGGCTGAAGCTGCTCGGAGACGGCATCGCCGTCCTCGTCTCCTGACAGGCTCGGTTTCATCGCGGGCGCGGAGTGGGCCCATCGGACCGTGACGGACGGTCCCTCCGAGCGCACGATGGAAGCAGCGACCGGCACCTCGATGACGACGAGGACCGCGGAGTCCCCGTCGCCGCACCCGGGACGAGGCGGCTCCGGCCCGGCCGCGCGGGCAGAGCACGGGACCCGGCCGGCAGCGACCCGGAGGAGGTGTCGGGATGCGCGGGTCCGCATCGCTGGGGAGGATCCTCGGCATACCGCTGCGGATCCACTGGAGCGCACCCGTCCTGGTCCTCTTCTTCGGTGTCAGTCTCGCCGGGCAGACCCTCCCCGCGTTGGTTCCCGGCCGCTCCGGCACCGCCTACGGCTTCGCCGGCCTGGTCGGGGCGCTGCTGCTCACCGTGAGCCTGCTCCTGCACGAGACGGCCCACGCCGTCACCGCGCGGCGGGCCGGGATCCGGGTGGACGACATGACGGTCTTCGCGTTGGGCGGCGTCACCCGGATGGGCCGGGCTCCGAGCCCCGGCCGCCAGTTCGCCGTCGCCGGGATCGGGCCGCTCACCAGCCTGGTCCTCGGCGGCGTCTTCCTGGGCGCCGGACTCGGCGTCGAGCGCGCCCTCCACTGGGAGCTGCCGGCCGCGGTGCTGCTGTGGACCGCCTGGGCCAACCTGCTGCTCGGGGTGTTCAACCTGCTGCCCGCCGCTCCCCTGGACGGCGGGCGGCTCCTGCAATCGGTGGTCTGGTGGCGCCGGGGTGACCAGGAACAGGCCGAACGCGTCGCCGGACGGGCCGGCCAGGCGGGCGGCCTGCTGCTCTGCGCCGTCGGCTGGTTCGAGTTCCTCCGGGGCGGCGGAGCCGGGATCTGGCTCCTGCTCGTCGGGTTCTTCATCTGGTCGTCCGCCCAGGCAGAGGTCCGCCGCGCCGTGCTGGTGGGCGCCCTGCGCGGTACCCGGATCGGCCAGGTCATGACGGCGCCGGTCACCACCGGGCCCGACTGGTTCACCCTGGACCGCTTCCTCGCCGAACCCGCCGCCCGTGCCGGGCTCCCGGTGGTCCCCCTGGTCGACGTCGCCGGCCGTCCGAGCGGCCTGCTCGACCTGCGCCGGCTCGCGGCCGTCCCGCCCGCGCGCCGGGCCCAGCTGCGGGCCCGCGACCTGGCCACCCCGCTGTCGGCGTGCCTGGTCGCCGCGCCCGGGGACGACCTCGTCGAGGTTCTGGACCGCGCGAGCGCCCCGCCACCGATCCTCGTCCTGGACGACGGCCGGGTCGTCGGCGTGGTCACCACGGAGGATCTCGACCGGATCGCCCGCGCCCGGCAGCCGAGGGCCACGCGCGGACGCTGAACCCGACCACACCGCCCGGCCGGCCGAACGGGCCCGACCGCCACCGCCGCCCTCAGCTCCAGTCGACCGTCAGCCGCCCGTCCCGTTCGCCCACCTCGGTGCCGAAGTCGGCACAAGCGGTGGCGAACCGTTCGCGGATCCACTCCCACTCCTCGCCACGAGCAGAGCGGGTGTGGCAGAACTCCAGGGCCAGCGGCAGTGCCTCCAGCCGGACCGGCGCCAGGTCCGCACCGTCCGGCCCGTCCAGCGTCACCAGGAAGAGCAGCCCGAGGTCGTTGCGCAGCACCGGGTCGACCGCGTAGTCGTCGACGAAGTCGCCCAGGTCGTACAGGACGCGGTCGGCGACGCCGTGGAAGACGTGGGCGGAGTGTCCGGCGACCAGCGTCGCCCCGGCGGCCAGCAGCCGTGGGGCCGCCGCGCGCACGTGCGACGGCGGCCCGGGCGTCATGTTGGGGCCCCAGTGCGGGGTGACCAGCACCGCGTCGGCCTCCCGCGCGGCCCGGGCCACCAGGACGGTCAGCCAGTCGGGCACGCCCGTCCACAGGTCGGCCCAGGCCACTCCGGGACGCCCCGCCCCGGCCGCGTATTCCTTCGGATGGTCGGTGACCCCGACCACCGCCAGCCTCGCCCCGCAGGCCTCCAGCACGGCGAAGTCCCGCGCGGCCGACACGTCCCGCCCCGCGCCGACCGTGCGGACGCCGGCTTGCTCCAGCAGGTCGCAGGAATCGGCGAGGGCCTCGAAGCCGTAGTCCAGGGCGTGGTTGTTGGCCAGTGTCACGCAGTCCACCCCCAGTTCCGCGAGGACGGCGGCGGCCGACGGCGGGGCGCGGAAGAAGAACGGCTTGTCCGGATCCGGCCACCGCTCCCCGCGGCCGGAGACGCAGCACTCCAGGTTGAGCACGACGAGGTCGGCCGCCGCCAGTGCCTTCCGCACCTCCGGGGAGAACAGCGTCCCCGGTGTCGGCGAGCGCCGCAGTTCCTCGGCGACTCCACGCCCGAGCATCGTGTCGCCGGCCAGCGCCACCGTGAGCGTCATCGTCCGCGGCCTCCTCGATTCGTGAGTCCCCGCGTGTAACGCGCCTCGCTCCTCCAGACTCGGCCCGTACTCCGTCGCGGGCAACCTCCTTCCCGGGATGCAACCGTGTGCGGCCGTTCACGGGGCGAGGACGGACATGCCGCCGCGCCGTCGCCGGAGGATCATGAATGCAGCGGACGCACCGGTATCCGCGCCTCCCCGGGTCCGCGGAATCCGCCGGATCCGCTGAGCCTGGCAGCCCGCTGCCGGGCCTCACCTCCTGGAGGTCCCCGTGAACCACTCTCCCGCGTCAGGTCCCGCCGGTCCGATCGTCGTCGGTACGGACGGCTCGGAGCCCGCCCGCAGGGCCGTGCTCTTCGCTCTTCGCGAGGCACAGCTGCGAGGGGTCGGCGTGCGGGCCGTCTGTGCCTTCGGCGGCCGACACGCCGATCCGCCGGACAGGGCCATGACGGGCTGGAACCGCCCGAGCGGCGGGCCGGCGCCGCACCTGCACGACGCCGTCGCCCGCGAGGTGGCGGACTTGGTCGAGGAACTGCGACAGCAGGTCGGCGAGCCGTACGTGGAGGTCGAGGTGCGCTGTGAGCACGGCCGACCCGCCCAGGTCCTACTGGAAGAGAGCGAGGACGCCTGTCTGCTCGTGGTGGGCACCCGTGGCGCCAGCCGCTGGGGCCGACTCGCACTCGGCTCCACCAGCACCGAGATCGTCCACCACGCCCACCTCCCCGTCGTCGTCGTACCGCCCGAGCCCGGGGCCGCAACCAGGTGAACCGTGCGGGGGAAGCGCACAGGAACGCACCACGGACGCGGGGAAGACGTGGAGGCAGGTTCGCCCGGCCCCGCGAACAGCGGGTGGCCCGGGAACGAAGCCGTTCCCGGGC
>NZ_JBHVFE010000020.1:0-41026 GCF_042801945.1 Kitasatospora sp. NPDC057542 | reverse complement strand
GGCCCTCGGGCGTCCCTGGGAGTCACCCCGGCGTCCGGCCCCGGCTCAGCCGAACCAGGGGAAGATCGGAGGCCTAGTGGTCCCCTTTGGCGGGTGGGGTGGTGGGGTCGCCCCCTTTCGGCGGCTCGGCCGCCTTGGTGTACAGCTGGATCTGGGTGTTCGGGTCGACCTGGGTGCCGGCCGGCGGGTTGCTCTGCTGCACCGTCGCGTTCGGGTCCGCGGGGCCGCTGACCACCGTGTACGTCAGGCCGAGTGCCTTCAGCTGGTTGGCGGCGTCCGACAGCTTGACGTTCGCCAGCGGCGGGACCTGGGGCTTGTCCTGCGCCTTGTAGACGGTCAGCGAGATCTTGGTGTTGGCCGGGGCCTTGGTGTTGGCCGGGACCGACTGGAAGGCGACGGTGTTGACCTTGCTCGGGTCGGGGGCCGTGGCGGTCTTCGAGGCGTCCACCTGGAAGCCGAGGCCCTGGAGGGTGGCCGTCGCGTCCTCCTTCTGGGAGCCGACCACGTTCGGCACGTTCACCTTGGCCTTGCCCTGCGACACGGTCAGCTTGATCGGGGTGCTCGGGTCGACGGCCGCGTTGGCCGCCGGGTCCTGGGCGGTGACGGTGTCCTGCGCGGCGTTGTCGTCGTCCTTGTACTCGGTGGTGACGTTGGTGAAGCCCGCGTCGGCGAGGGCCTTGACGGCCTGGTCCTTGGGCTTGCCGACCACGGGGGGGAGCGGCGCCTTGGCCGGGCCCGAGGAGATCTGCACCGTGATGGTGGAGGTCTCGACGACCTGGGTGCCCGGCAGCGGGGTCTGGGTGCAGACCTGGTCCTTCTTGACGTTGGCGTCCGGGCAGGCGATCTTCTCGCCCTCGGTCACCACGAGCTTGGGACCGGCCCCGGTGGCGGCCGTCTTGGCCTCCGCCAGGGTCTTGCCGACCAGGTTCGGCGCGGTGACCTTCGCGGCGTCCTTCGTGCCCTTGTCACTGAACATCGCCTGGGCGACGAAGAAGGTGCCGACCAGGACCAACACGGCGGCCACCGCCAGCACGATCCAGGAGGTGTTGCTCTTCTTCGGCGGGTCCTCGCCCCTGCGGCCGCGGCCGTAGCCGTCGTCGTTGCCGCCGACCGCGGGGCCGGCGTGGGTCTGGCCGTAGCCGTCGTCCTGGTAGCCGCCCTGCCCGTAGCCGGGCTGCCCGGAGGCCTGCGGCAGGACGGTGGTCGGGCCGCCGCCGGGCTGCTGCGGCAGGACGTTGGTCTGGCCGTACGGGTCGTGCTGCTGCGGGTAGCCGTTCTGGTCGTAGCCGTACCCGGCCGGGCCCATGCCGTACGCGGCGGCCTGCTGGGCGGCGGCCACCGGCAGGCCGTCGAGGAAGCGCTCGATGTCGTCGCGCATCTCGTCGGCGGTCTGGTAGCGGTAGTCGCGGTCCTTGGCGAGCGCCTTCAGCACGATCGCGTCGATCTCGGGGCGCACCTCGGGATCGAAGACGGACGGCGGCTGCGGTTCCTCCCGGACGTGCTGGTAGGCCACCGCGACCGGGGAGTCGCCGACGAACGGCGGGCGGACGGTCAGCAGCTCGTAGAGCAGGCAGCCGGTGGAGTAGAGGTCGGAGCGGGCGTCGACCTGCTCGCCCTTGGCCTGCTCGGGGGAGAGGTACTGGGCGGTGCCGATGACGGCCGAGGTCTGCGTCATGGTCATTCCGGCGTCGCCCATCGCACGGGCGATGCCGAAGTCCATGACCTTGACGTTGCCCTGCCGGGTCAGCATCACGTTGGCCGGCTTGATGTCGCGGTGCACGATGCCGGCCCGGTGCGAGTACTCCAGGGCCTGGAGGATGCCGATGGTCATCTCCAGCGCGCGCTCGGGCAGCAGCCGGCGCCCGGAGTGCAGCAGCTCGCGCAGCGTGGACCCCTCGACGTACTCCATCACGATGTACGGGATGGAGATGCCGTCGATGTAGTCCTCGCCGGTGTCGTACACGGCGACGATCGCGGGGTGGTTCAGGGACGCCGCCGACTGTGCCTCGCGGCGGAAGCGGGCCTGGAACGACGGATCCCGGGCCATGTCGGCCCGGAGCGTCTTCACTGCGACGGAGCGGCCGAGTCGGGTGTCATGGCCGAGGTACACCTCGGCCATGCCGCCGCGTCCGAGGACGCCGCCGAGCTCGTACCTGCCGCCGAGGCGACGAGGCTCTTCCATAGTTCCGACCCTCTCCCTCACCGGCCGGTGAGGTTGTGACGTAGGCGTCCCCGCACGCTCTGGGTGACGCCGCGCGGTCCGCGACCGGTTCTCCGGCCGGGCCGTGCGGTGCCTCGCGGGCGGCAACGGGCACACCCGCTGCTGGCGGATACGCTACCGGTCGTACCGCATCGGACCGGAGTCGACCGTCGGCCGATATCAGACCGGTATCCGGACGACGGTGCCGATCGTGACATTCCCCTCACCCCGGATCCGCGCTCCTACTTGCCGAGTGCGGCCTGCATCACCGCCTTGGCGATCGGGGCCGCGAGCCGGCCACCGCTGATGCCGTCGCGGTTCTGGGACCCGTCCTCGACCACCACCGCGACCGCGACCGACTGGCCGTCCGGGGTCTTGGCCCAGGAGGTGAACCAGGCGAACGGCAGCCCGGCGTTGTCCTCGCCGTGCTGCGCGGTGCCGGTCTTGCCGCCGACCTGGAGTCCGGGGATCTGGGCGTTCTTGCCGGTGCCGTTCTCGACCACCGAGACCATCAGGTCCTGCATCTTCTGCGCGGTGGCCGGGCTCATCGGCTGGGAGAACTGCTTCTCGGTGTGCTTGGAGACGGTGGTCAGCGTGGCCGAGCGCTCCTGGTCGACCAGGTACGGCTGCATCAGGCTGCCGTTGTTGGCGATCGCGGCGGAGACCATGGCCATCTGCAGCGGGGTGGCGCGGGTGTCGTGCTGGCCGATCGAGTCCTGGGCGGTGCCGTCCAGGCTCGGGCTGTCCGGGAAGACGCTCTTCTCGGAGCGGACCGGGGTGTCGATCGTGCTGTTGAAGCCGAACTTCTCGGCCTGCGCCCGCATCCTCTCCTTGCCCAGGTCCGCGCCCATCTTGGCGAAGACCGTGTTGCAGGACTGGTCCATGCCGGACTTGATGGTGGCGTTCTCGCAGCGCTCGTTGGGGCTCTCGTTCTTCAGCTGCGTGGTGGTGTTGGGCAGGATGTACGGCTCGGGCGTGTCCGTGGCGTCGTCGATGCCCTGGTACCGGCCGTTCTCGAACGCCGCGGTCGCGGTGACCAGCTTGAAGGTCGAGCCGGGCGGATAGGTCTCCTTCAGCGCCCGGTTGAGCATCGGCTTGTTCGGGTCCGCGTTGAGGTCCGTCCAGGCCTTGGTGTCGGCGGCCTCGCCGCCGGCGAAGGTGCCCGGGTCGTAGGAGGGGGTGGAGACCAGGCCCAGGATCGCGCCGGTCTTCGGGTCGAGCGCGACCACCGCGCCCTTCTTGTTCCCCATGGCGTCGAAGGCGGCCTTCTGGACCTTGGCGTTGATGGTGGTCACGACGTCGCCGCCGCGCTTCTGCTCGCCGGTCAGCATGTCCAGGGTGTTCCGGAAGAACAGCCGGTCGTCGGTGCCGGAGAGGATGCCGTCCTCCAGGTTCTCCAGCTGGTTGGAGCCGTAGGCCTGGGAGGAGTAGCCGGTCACCGGGGCGTACATCGGGCCGTCGACCCAGGAGCGCTTGTACTTGTAGCGCAGGCCGTTGACGAAGTCGGACCTGGTGACCGGCTGGCCGCTGACGATGATGTTGCCGCGCGGGTGGGCGTAGCGGTCGTACAGCTGGCGCTTGTTGTTCTTGTTGGTCGCCCAGGACTCGGCCTGGACGCCCTGCACCCAGTTGGTGCGCACCATCAGGGCCAGGATCAGCACGAGGCAGAAGATCGAGACCCGGCGGATCGGCTTGTTCATCGGGCGGGTCCTCCCTGGCCCTCGGTGGCCGGGGCCGGTTCGGCCCCGGGGCGGCGGGCGCTGTCGCTGATCTTCAGCAGGATCGCGACCAGCGCCCAGTTGGCGACCACGGACGAACCGCCCTGGGCGAGGAACGGCATGGTCATACCGGTCAGCGGGATCAGCCCGGTGACACCGCCGGCCACGACGAACACCTGGATCGCCATCGCCGAGGAGAGCCCGACGGCGAACAGCTTGCCGAACGGGTCGCGGGCGGCGAGCGCGGTGCGCAGACCGCGCTGCACCAGCAGCGCGTACAGCAGGAAGATCGCCATCAGTCCGGCCAGCCCGAGCTCCTCGCCGAAGGAACCCAGGATGAAGTCGCTCTTGGCAGCGAAGCCGATCAGCCAGGAGCGGCCCTGGCCGAGGCCCGAGCCGGTGACCCCGCCGGAGCCGAGCGCCATCAGCGACTGGCCGATCTGCTCGGTGGCGCCCTTCGGCGGGTTCGGGCCGAAGACGGCCATCGGGTCGAGCCAGGCGTTGATGCGGACCTTCACGTGGTTGGCGGTCGAGGCGACCGCCACCGCGCCGCCGACCGACATCAGCAGGCCGAACAGGATCCAGCTGGTCCGCTCGGTGGCGACGTAGAGCATCACCACGAACAGGCCGAAGAACAGGAAGGACGTGCCCAGGTCGTTCTCGAAGATCAGGATCAGCAGGCTGAGCAGCCAGATCACGATGATCGGGCCGAGGTCGCGGCCGCGCGGCAGGTACAGGCCCATGAACCGGCGGCTGGCCAGCGCCAGGGCGTCCCGCTTGACCATCAGGTAGCCGGCGAAGAAGACGGTCAGGATGATCTTGGCGAACTCGCCGGGCTGGATGGAGAAGCTGCCCATCCGGATCCAGATCTTGGCGCCGAAGTCCTCGTCCCGGGACGGGAAGAAGGCCGGTGCGGCGAGCAGGACCAGGGCCACCACCATCGAGATGTAGGTGTAGCGCTGGAGCACCCGGTGGTCCTTCAGCAGGACCATCACCGCGATGAAGCCGGCGATCCCCAGGGCCGACCACATCAGCTGGTTCTCGGCCGCCGGGTAGTTGTTCTTGAGCAGCTTGCCGGCCTTGTCCAGGCGCCAGATCATCACCACCCCGAGCCCGTTCAGCAGGGTGGCGATCGGCAGCATCAGCGGGTCCGCGTACGGCGCGAAGCGGCGCACCAGCAGGTGCGCGACCATCGCCAGAGCGCCCATGCCGAACCCGTAGCCGAGCATGCCCGCGGGCAGCTTGCCGTCCATCGCGAGGCCGACGTTGGCGTACGCGAGGACCGGGATCAGCACCGCGAAGGCCAGCATGGCCAGCTCGGTGTTGCGCCGGTTGGGCGCCCCCTGCGGGGAGATCGTGGTGTTGCCCCGCCGACGGGGGGCGGCGCGTTCGGCCGTCGCCCGGCGCCGGCCGGACCGGGTGGTTTCTTGGCTCAGGTCGTAGCTGCTCACGTGGTGACCGCTCCCTGACGGCCGGCAAGCCCGTTCGGGGCGGACCTATGTCGGATCACGGATGTCACTGCTTCGGGCAGGAGTTCGCCCGGCTGAGCTCCTCTTCGGTCAACGGAGCCTGGTCGCCCTGCGTGGCCGGAGGGGTGGCGTTCGGCGCCGGGGCGGGTGCCCCCGGGGCGGTCGGCGTCGGTGCGGTCGAGGGACCGGTGCTCGGCGTCGCCGCGGCCGGGCCGCGGTTCTTCTCGGTCGGGGTGGGCGTGGCGGCCAGGTACACGGCCTGGGACGCCTGGGTGGCGGGCGGTGCGGCCGGGACGGTCGCCTTCGCGGCCCGCTGGCAGAGCTGGACCCAGCCGTCGAGCTCGTTGACCGTCGACTGGGCGTCCTTCATGCTGCCGACCGAGATGGTCTTCTTCACGTGGACCTGCTGGTCCTCGGGCAGCCACTTCAGCTGGATCTTGCTGTAGGAGGAGTGCACCGAGGACAGGCTCAGGCCGGCCAGGTTCTGGTTGATGCCCTGGTAGATCGCGACGTGGTCGTCCTGGGTGCCGACGTAGTACTGGTCCTGGGTCCACTGGTAGCCGACGTAGCCGGCGCCGCCGAGCAGCCCGAGCGTGACCAGGACGGCCAGCGAGACCGTCAGGCCCTTGCGCCTGCGCTTCGCGGGCCGACCCTCGTCGAGGCCCTCGGTGCCGTACACCGAGGGCTCGCCGGAGCCGTACTCGCCGTCGTAGCCCTCGGCGGGGCCGAAGCCGCCCTGCGCGGCGTCGTAGCCCTCGGCCGGGCCGAAGGCGCCCTGCGGGCCGCGGCCGAGGCCGGCGGCGCGGCCGGCCGGGGTGTCCGCGATCGAGCGGTCGGCGGCGGCCGAGGACGGCGGGGCGTCGGCGACCGCGCCGACCACCACCGGGACGTCGTTGAACTGGCCGCTCATGGTGTCCGTGGCGCCGACGTCGATGACGTCCGCCACGATGCAGGTGATGTTGTCCGGACCGCCGCCGCGCAGCGCGAGCTGGATCAGCTCCTGCACGGTCTGCTCGGGCGCGTAGTAGCTGCCGAGGGTGTCCTGGAGGGTCTGGTGGCTGACCGGGCCGGAGAGGCCGTCGGAGCAGATCAGGTAGCGGTCGCCGGCCCGGACCTCGCGGATCGACAGGTCGGGTTCGACCTGGCCGCGGCCGTCCAGCGCCCGCATCAGCAGCGAGCGCTGCGGGTGGGTCTCGGCCTCCTCGGGCGTGATCCGGCCCTCGTCGACCAGGCGCTGCACCCAGGTGTGGTCCTGGGTGATCTGCACCAGGGAGCCGTCGCGCAGCAGGTAGGCCCGGGAGTCGCCGACGTGCACCAGGCCCATCCGCTGGCCCGTCCACAGCATGGCGGTCAGGGTGCAGCCCATGCCCTCCAGCTGCGGGTCCTCCTCGACCATCTGCCGGAGCCGGTCGTTGGCGCCCTGGACGGCGTCGCCCAGCAGGGTCAGCAGGTCGGCGCCCGGCACGTCCTCGTCCAGCCGGACGATCGAGCCGAGCACCTCGGAGGAAGCGACCTCGCCGGCCGCGGCGCCGCCCATGCCGTCGGCCACGGCCAGCAGCCGCGGCCCGGCGTAGCCGGAGTCCTCGTTCCCCTCCCGGATCAGTCCCTTGTGGGAGCCGGCGGCGAAGCGCAGCACCAGGGTCATGCGACCTGTGCCCCCCTCTGGGTCATGGACGGGATGCTGTCCCTCATGCGCTACTACTTCCGCAGTTCGATGACGGTCCTGCCGATACGGATCGGCATGCCCGGCTGGAGCGGGGTGGGCGCGGTCAGGCGCTGCCGGTCCAGATAGGTGCCGTTGGTGGAGCCTAGATCCTCGACCGTCCACTGCCCAGTCTGATCCGGATAGATCCTGGCATGCCGGGAGGACGCGTAGTCGTCGTCCAGCACGATGGTGGAGTCGTGCGCACGGCCGAGCGTGATGGTCTGGCCCTGGAGCGCCACCGTGGTGCCGGCCAGCGAGCCCTGCACCACGACGAGCTGGGTCGGGCCGCCGCGACGGCGCCCGCCGCCGCCCTGGGTCTGGCCCGCCGCCGGGCCGGCCTGGGTCGGCGCCGCGGCGCGTGCGGCGGTCGCGGTGGACGCGCCGCCAGCCGTCGTGGCGCTCGCGCCACGACGGGAGGACCGCGGGTTCACCTTGGTGCCGAACAGGTCGCTGCGGATCACCTGGACCGCGACGATGACGAACAGCCACAGCACGGCCAGGAAGCCCAGCCGCATGACCGTGAGGGTCAGTTCTGACATGACCGTCCCGCCAGTCGGTGAGCGAGGCGCGCGAACAATTCGGACACTACCCTTCGACCTGCCGGTAGACGATGGTGGTGGAGCCCACGACGATTCGGGATCCGTCGCGGAGCGTAGCGCGCTGGGTGTGCTGTCCGTCCACCACGATGCCGTTGGTGGAGCCCAGGTCGAGCACCATCGAAGGAGTGCCGGGCCGGATCTCGGCGTGCTTGCGGGAGACCCCGGGGTCGTCGATCCGCACGTCCGCCTCGGTCGACCGGCCGAGCACGCAGGCCGAACCGGTGATCTGGTGCCGGGCGCCGTTCACCTCGACCCAGCGGCGCATCCCGGCGCCGCCGTGGCCGGCGCCGGGGAAGGCGCGGACGTTGCCGCCGGCGGGCGCGGGCGGACCCGGGGGCATCGCGGGCGGCGCGGCCGGCGGCGGGGGTGCGCCGTACGGGCCGGCGCCGGGCTGCTGCCACGGTGCGCCGGGGGCCGGGGCGGCCGGCGGGCGGTCGTAGCCGGGCTGCGGCGGTGCGTACTGCTGCTGCTGGGGCTCCTCGGCGGCGAGGGTGCGGCTGCGCACCCGGTACAGCCCGGTGTCCAGGTCGTCGGCCTTCTCCAGGTTCACATGGAGCGGACCCATGAAGGTGTACCGCTGGGCCTCCGCGTACTCGCGGACCATCCCGGCCAGCTCGGTGCCGAGCTGCCCGGAGTAGGGGCTGAGCCGCTCGTGGTCGTGCGGGCTCAGCTCGACGATGAAGTCGTTCGGCACGACGGTGCGGTCGCGGTTCCAGATGCTCGCGTTGTTGTCGCACTCGCGCTGCAGCGCACCGGCGATCTCCACGGGCTGGACCTCGGACTTGAACACCTTGGCGAAGGTGCCGTTGACGAGACCCTCGAGTCGCTGCTCGAACTTCTTCAGCACTCCCATGGGGCACCCCCTTCCAGGGTTCGTTCGCCTGCCTGCCGGCCGGATCCCGCCCGGGACCCGGTCGCGCCTCCTACTTGCGGTACTTCCGTACTGATCGTATCCACGCCGGGCCCTTCCGTACGGTTCCCGGAGCGTGTGGTGCCCGGGGGTGGGCTCGGACACACAGGGTGACGCATTTCGGGTACGGCACGCCAGGTCTGCCCGTCGGAGCGCCCGTCTGGCAGTCGCACGGACGTTCGCCGGGCATCGGTTCGGATGCCGTCGGGCCCTCCGGACGACGGATTCGGAGCAGCCCGCCAGGTCGTGCTAATGTTTTCCACGTCGGAAGGGCCGCCCGGAAGGGAGGCCGGTCCAAGGAAACGCGAAGTCCTCATGGTACCGAGCGGTTCGGAAGATCGGTCGGCAACGAGGACAACACCCATGCGCGGGTGGCGGAATAGGCAGACGCGCTGGATTCAGGTTCCAGTGCCCGAAAGGGCGTGGGGGTTCAACTCCCCCCTCGCGCACAGCGAAGCCCCGCAGATCTACGGATCTGCGGGGCTTTCTCGTTGTCTCGGCGCAGCCCGGTGCCGGGCGGTACGGGTCCGAGGACGGGACGGGTCAGCCTCGGCTGGCCGGGAGTTCGGCGCGGACCTCGAATCCGCCGTCCGGGGTCGGCCCGGCGGTGAGGGTGCCGCCCAGCAGCTGGGCGCGCTCGCGCAGGCCGACCAGGCCGTGGCCGCCGCCCGGCAGGATCTCGGCCGGGTGCACCGGCGGGGCCTCGTTGCGGACCTCGACCCGCAGCCGGCGGCCCTTCGCCCGGACCCGCACGTGCACCGTCGCGTCCGGGGCGTACTTGGTGATGTTGGTGAGCGCCTCCTGGACGGTGCGGTACGCGGCCCGCTCGACCGCCTCCGGCCACGGGCGGTCGCCGGGGACCAGCTCGGTGTCGGCGGCCAGGCCGCTCTCCTCGATCAGCCGGGGCAGGTCGGCCAGCCGGGGTTGCGGGGCGAGCGGGGCGTCCGGCAGCCCGCCGGTGCCGCGCAGCACCCCGACCATCTGGCGCAGCTCGTCCAGGGTCCGTACGGACAGTTCGCGGATGGTGCGGGCGGCGGTCACGGCCGCCGGATCGGGGCTGCTCACCTGGAGCGCGCCGGCCTGGATGCTGATCAGGCTGACCTGGTGCGAGACCACGTCGTGCATCTCCCGGGCCAGCCGGCCGCGCTCGCTGATCAGCACCCGCTCGGCCAGCAGCCGGCTCTCCCGCTCCTGGCCGCGGGTCAGCTCGTCCAGGCGGACGGCCAGTTCCCGCCGGGTGCGGGCGAGCAGACCGGTGGCGGCCGGGCCGGCCGCCAGCATCACGGCCTGGATGGCGTCCAGCGCGGTGGCGCGGCTGAGGGTGACGATGTCCTCGGGCAGCGGCCAGTGGAAGAACTCGACCAGGGCGAACAGGATGCCGCAGGGGACCACGACCCGGGGGCGGGGGCGCTCGGCGGCCACCGAGTAGACGGCCGTTATCGGGGCCAGCCAGATCTCGTCCACCCAGCTGCCCGGCATGGTGAGCAGCAGCACCGCCACCGGGAAGCGGCGGCGCCAGAACAGTGCGACGGCGGCCAGCGTGGACAGCGCCACCTGCCACCAGGCGGCCTCCCGGGCCACCAGGCCGGCGTCCAGCAGGGAGTACAGGACGGGCAGCAGCAGCATCAGCCAGGGGGCGGTGCACCAGGCCGGCAGCCGTCTGGACGGCAGTTGGTCGGCGGCCGTCATGCCCCGTCGCCGGGCTTGGGCCGGACCAGGCCGGCCCGGTGGGCCAGGACGGCGGCCTGGACCCGGTTGGCGGCGCCGAGCTTGCCGAGGATCGCGCTGATGTGGTCCTTGACGGTGCCGGTGCCGAGGAAGAGCCGGTCGGCGATCTCGGCGTTGGACAGGCCCTCGCCGAGCAGCGAGAGCACGTCGAGCTCGCGGCCGGTGAGGGTGCGGGCGAGCGCGGTGGCCTCGGCGTCCGGGCCGCCGCCGTCCACGTAGCCGCCGATCACGGTGCGGGTGACGGTCGGGGAGAGGATGTTGCCGCCGGCCGCGAGCACCCGGACGGCGTGCACCAGCTGCTCGGGGGCGGTGTCCTTGAGCAGGAAGCCGGCCGCGCCGGCCCGCAGCGCGGTGCCGATGTACTCGTCGGTGTCGAAGGTGGTGAGCATCGCCACGGCGGGCGGGTCGGGCAGGGCGCGCAGGCGGCGCAGTACGGAGATGCCGTCGAGGTCCGGCATCCGGATGTCGAGCAGCACCACGTGCGGGCGCAGTCGCTGGACGTGCTCCTCGGCCTGCCCGCCGGAGCAGTCGCCGACCACTTCCAGGTCGGCGGCGGAGCCGACGATCAGGCCCAGGCCGGAGCGGACCAGGATCTCGTCGTCGACGATCAGCACGCGGGTGGTGGTGATGGTGCCTCCTCGGTTCGGGCGGCCGGGTCGGGGCGGTCCGCGTGGGTCGTTTCGAGTCGAGAGTAGGGGCAGCCGGGTCGGGGCGCCGAACGTGTGGGGGGTGATGACCCCCGCCGTTCGGCGGGGGTGGGAATCCGCTACCCGGTTCACGCAATTCTCAGCTTCGGTGGGGAACCATGGAGTTGGCTGAACCTTTTCCGGCCGCTTCTCCATTCGGCGGTCGGCCGGGTGAGGTCGCCGGTCAGTCCGTCGGGCAAGAACGGGCGCCCGACGCCGGGCCGTTTGCGGATGCGCCCCACCATCTGATCGTTTGGAATTGAGCTGTGTCGTCCACTGTGAAGTCGGAGCCGTCCGCCACATCCCCGGGGCCCCGTCCCGGCGGCGCGCTGGACCGTTGGCGTCCGAGGGCCGCCGCGGCCTCCGTCTGGTACCTGCGGCTGATCGCGTTGCTGAACGTGGCGACGGTGCTGTTGGTGCCCTTCCGCAACCAGGTCAGCGAGCACAACGAGGGTGAGTACTTCACCCCGTACCTGATGACCTCCGGGCTGGCCAGCGCGGTGCTGTCGGTGTTCCTCGCGATCGCGATGCGGCGGCGCAAGCGGGCCGCGTGGATCTTCAACGCGGCGCTCGGCGGCATGTTCGCGCTGCTGTACCTGGCGGCCATGGTGGTGCCGGACGAGCGCTTCGACACCCACCCGCTCAACTACTTCTCCACCGTCCTGACCTGCCTGTTCGTGCTGACGCTGCTGGTCGGGCGGAAGGAGTTCACGTCCAAGGGCGACAGCTCCAACCCGAAGACCGCGGCGGCCACCTTCGTCGGCGGGCTGGCGTTCGGCGGTGGGGTCGGCGCGCTGCTGGTCTGGATGACCAACGAGCTGTCCGGCGCCGGCTTCTGGGACCTGTTCCGGTACTCCGTCGGCCGGATGATCACGATCACCCCGTCCGAGCACCTGCGCTCGGTGATCGCCGCGCCGACCTGGGTGAACGCCGCGATCAACGCGATGGGCGCACTGCTCTTCCTGCTGGTGCTGTACGTGGCCTTCCGCAGCCCGCGCGGCAAGGAGCTGCTCACCGCCGAGGACGAGGCCAGGCTGCGCGGCCTGCTGGACAAGCAGGGCGAGCGGGACTCGCTCGGCTACTTCGCGCTGCGCCGGGACAAGGCGGTGATCTTCTCCCCCAGCGGCAAGGCGGCGGTCACCTACCGGGTGATCGGCGGCGTCTCGCTCGCCTCGGGCGACCCGATCGGCGACCCGGAGGCCTGGCCGGGCGCGATCGACGCCTGGCTGGCCGAGGCCCGCGAGCACGCCTGGGCGCCGGCCGTCATGGGGGCCTCCGAGGAGGCCGGGGTGATCTACGCCCGGCACGGGCTGGACGCGCTGGAGCTGGGCGACGAGGCGATCGTCGAACTGGACGAGTTCTCGCTGGACGGCCGTGCGATGCGGGTGGTCCGGCAGGCCTACAACCGGGTCAAGCGGGCCGGGTACACGGTGCGGATCCGTCGCCACGAGGACATCTCGGAGGCGGAGATGGCCGAGCTGGTGGCCAAGGCCGACGAGTGGCGCGACGGGGCGACCGAGCGTGGCTTCTCGATGGCGCTCGGCCGGCTCGGCGACCCGGGCGACGGCCGCTGCGTGATGCTGGAGTGCCACGACGGGGACGGCGAGCTGAAGGCGCTGCTGAGCTTCGTGCCGTGGGGCCCGGACGGGCTCTCGCTGGACCTGATGCGCCGGGCCCGGGACACCGAGAACGGCCTGATGGAGTTCATGGTCATCGAACTGCTGCAGCGCGCCGAGGAGGTCGGGCTGAAGCGGGTGTCGCTGAACTTCGCGATGTTCCGCTCGGTTTTCGAGCGGGGTTCGCGCCTCGGTGCCGGCCCGGTGCTGCGGCTGTGGCGTTCGATCCTGGGATTCTTCTCGCGCTGGTGGCAGATCGAGTCGCTGTACCGCGCCAATGCCAAGTACCGGCCGATCTGGGAGCCGCGTTACCTGCTCTTCGAGAAGAGCAGCGAGATTCCGCGGATCGGCATCGCGAGCGCGCGCGCCGAGGGTTTCATCGTCGCGCCGAGCCTGCCCGCCCTGTTCCGCCGCCGGCACGCCCGGGCCGCCGTGGTGGCGCCCCGGCTCCCGGTGGCGGCCCGGGACGGGAAGGGGTAGCCCTCCGCCGGGGGGCGGAGGGGGCCGGTCGGCCGAATTGGGGGTCCGTCGGGGGAGTGGCCTCCCCCCTGAGGATGACCTCGATCCCCATTCATGCCGATGTGGCCGTGTTAACGGGCTTCTAATGTTGCAGTAGTCGAGAGTTCGGGGATTCGGAGAAACGGTTGTGATTCACAGGACCCACGCGGGGGGCGTGCGAAAGCGGCCGCTGGCAATCGCCAGATCGGCCGCTGTCGCCGAGTGGGGAACGTTGTTCGCGACGGTCCGGGACGCGGTGGTGCGAAAGAAGTTCGCCGCGGTTCCGCTGGCCACGCTGGCGACGTTTCTTATCCTGCTGTTCAGCATCGTCCAGCACCTGCCGGGCGGCGAGCGTTTCGTCAACAACATCGGGGTGGTGCGGGCGGCGCTGCCGCTGGAGGTCTCGCTGCTGCGGACCCCGCTCTCCCTGTACGTGCCGGCGCTGGACCTTCCGGTCTGGGGGGCGCTGGCCCAGGTGTTCGTGGTCTTCGCCATCGCCGAGATCGTGCTCGGCCGGCGGATGACCCTGGTGGTCGCCTACGCGTGCACCCTGGCGGGCACGCTGTTCGCCCGGGTCGGTGTGGCGATCGGGCCGCACCACCTGTTCGGCTTCCCGAAGTGGGTCTCCTACGTGCGGGACACCGGGCCCTCGGCCGCGGTGGTGGCGCTGGCGATCTGCATCGCGTTCCGCTGCCGGGCCTGGTTCACCGGCGGCCTGGTGGTGGCGGTGATGATCGGCGAGGCGGTCGTGCTGCCGAACCTGGCCGGTCTGGAGCACGTGGTCGCGGTGATCACCGCGCTGCTGATCGCCGTCTCGGTGGAGGTCTTCGGGGACTTCTGGCCGAGGGTGCTGGCCGGGGTCGGCGCCGCCACCTCGGTGGCCGCGGTCGCCTCGCGGGAGGTCGCGGTGGAGGCTCGGCGGCGCCGCTCGGCGGAGGCCGTCATCCCCTGACGGGTGCTGATCGCGTTTCGTCGGCCGCGTACGGGTGTCCGTACGCGGCCGTTCGGTGTCCGGTGCGGCCGTCAGGCGTGCGGGAGCGGGAGCTCGAACCAGACCACCTTGCCCACCGCCTTGCGGGCGGTGCCCCAGCGTTCGGCGAGCTTGGTGACCAGGGTGAGGCCGCGGCCGGTCTCGCCGAGCTGTTCGGCCGGCTCCAGCGAGGGCAGGTTGTGGTTGTCGTCGCTGACCTCGACCAGCAGCTTGTCCACCCGGATCAGCTGGAGCTTCACGGTGTCCCGGGCGACTCGCACGGCGTTCGTCACCAGCTCGCTGACCAGCAGTTCGGTGGTGTCGCTGAGCGCCTCCAGGTGCCAGCCGGCCAGCTGCTCGCGGACCAGCGAGCGGGCCCGGCGGACCTCGCGGTGGTCCACGGTGAGGTCCCAGGTGGCCACCTCGGACGGGGCGACCCCGTCGAAGCGGGCCACCAGCAGGGCGACGTCGTCCTTGCGGTCGTCCGAGTGCAGCCGCCGCAGCACCTCGTCGCAGGCCTGCTCGGGGCTCTGCTGCGGGTCGATCAGGTTGCCGCAGAGCGCGGCCAGGCCGGCTCCTATGTCCCCGCCCCGGACCTCGACGAGGCCGTCGGTGCAGAGCACCAGCATCGAGCCGTCCGAGACGTCGATGGTCTTGGCGACGAACGGCACGCCGCCGACGCCGATCGGCGCGCCGGCCGGGATCTCCAGCAGCTCGCCGGTGCCGTCCGGGTGCACCAGGACGGGCGGGACGTGGCCGGCGCTGGCCAGTTCGCAGGTCCGGTTGATCGGGTCGTAGACCGCGTACAGGCAGGTCGCGAGGTGGTCGTCGCCGAGTTTGTGGGCCAGGTTGTCGAGGTGGCGCAGCAGCTGGCCGGGCGGCAGGTCCAGGGCGGCGAGGGTCTGCATGGCGGTGCGGAAGCGGCCCATCGCGGCCGCCGAGTGCAGGCCGTGGCCCATCACGTCGCCGACCACCAGGGCGACCCGGCTGCCGGGCAGCTGGATCGCGTCGAACCAGTCGCCGCCGACCTGGGCCTTGGGGTCGCCGGGCAGGTAGCGGTGGGCGATCTGCACGCCGGGGATCTGCGGCGGGCGGGTCGGGATCATCGAGCGCTGCAGGGTGGTGGCGACCCGTGCCTCGGCGCGGTGCAGCCGGGCGTTGTCCAGCGACAGCGCGGCGCGGACGGCCAGCTCCTTGAGGGTCGCGGCGTCGCTCTCGTCGAAGGGCGCGCGGTCCGGCAGCCGGAGCAGCTTGAGGATGCCCAGCACGGTGCCGCGGGCCGAGAGCGGGACGACCAGCATCGAGCGGCCGGAGACCACCGGGGCCAGCCGGACGCCGCCGAGGGCGATCGCGTAGTCGACCGCGACGTCCGAGCTGACCACCGGGACCAGTACCGGCTGGTTCAGCTGCAGGGCCATCCCGGGCGGGGTGCGGCGGGGCATGCTGACCAGCGAGCCCTCGGAGAGCACGTGGTCCCAGGCGCCGCCGGTCTCGTTGTAGACCAGGGCGACCCGGCGCAGCATGGTGTCGTCGTCCGGGCGGGCGGCCGGCAGCTCGGAGTCCGCGATCAGCCCGTCCACCAGGTCCACGCAGGCGAAGTCGGCGATCCGGGGGACCAGCACCTGGCAGAGCTCGCGGGCGGTGAAGCCGAGGTCCAGCGTGGTGCCGACCTTGCCGCCGACCTCGTTCAGCAGGGCCAGCTGCTCGCCGGCCTGCCCGTTGGTGAGGAACGAGCCGAGCCGTCCGCCGGGCGGGCCCTCGCCGACCGCGGGGGCGGGGACCGGGACGGGGACGGGCGGGGCCTGGTCGGTGTGCAGCGGGGGGTGGCCGTTGGCGGACGGCTCGACGGCGGTGTGCTCGATGGCGGCTGCTCCTGCGGTGGGTGGGGGCACCTCCCGGCCTGAGGCCGGGGGCGGGACGGACGGGCCGCCGTCCGCCGCGGCGCCGCCGACGGCCACCGGCCGGACGGCGGAGGGGACGGCGGACTGGGCGGGGGGACGTTCGGCGGTCTCGCGCTGGACGGGCAGCGGCCCGGGCGGACGGCGGCCGGGCGCGCCCTGCTCGGGCTGCGGCGGCGGGCCGACCCGGGCGGCGCGCTGCTGGGGCGTCGGGTAGCGGCGGCCGAGGCCGGCGGCCGCGTGTGCCGTACCGGTCTGCGCGTCGGCGGGCAGCACCGGCAGCACGGTGGCCGGGTCCAGCCGCAGGGCGGGCAGCCCGCCCTGCTCCAGCGCGGCCAGCAGCGCCGCGCGGTGGGTGGCGGGCAGCAGCCGGGCCAGCGGTTCGGGCACCGGCCGCCCGGCCGGGGTGAGTGCCGCGGCCAGGGTGTGGAAACCGCCCCGGGCGCCGGGCGCGGCGGCGAACGGGAGCAGCCGCTCGCCGAGTGCGAGCCGCGGCCCGGTGGAGCGCAGCGGGCGGGCGTCGGCGGCCAGCGCCAGCAGGCCGCCGGACGGGCCGGGCAGCGGGTAGGCCCACCAGAGCACGTCGCGCTGGTGCTCCTCGCGGTCGGTGACGGTGAGCCGGCCGATCCAGGGCCGGCCGTCGGCGGTCCGCTCGGCGAGGGTGTCGAACGCGTCGCAGTGGCGGCGGACGGAGCAGCGTTCGAGCACCCGGGAGTCCAGGGCGGGCAGCAGGCCGGAGGCCGGGCGGTCGTGGGCGACCTCGGCGCGGTGGCCGAAGAGCTCCTCGGCTGCCCGGCCCCATTGCGCGATCCGGCCGGACCGGTCGACCAGGACGGGGGCGAGCCGGACCAGGGCGGCCACACCCGTCGGGTGGTCACCCGACGCGGTTCCGTCGCCCGCCGGTCGCGGTGTGGAGTTGGACTCGGCCACCATGGATCCGCTCTGCTCCCGCCTGGCCGCCGCGTCCGGGGGCGGCCGTCTCTCCGGAGGAAGGCACGCTGTGCGGATACCAGCGAAGCACGGACCGGGCCGGACTCGACACCGAAACGGGGAGATTCCTCAGGATCGGTTGTGTGTCGCGTGCCGCGCGCCGGTCCGTACCCCTGGTTCACCCGGACGGGGCCTGCGACCACGGCGGTAGGGTGGCAGGCCGGACCGCCCGTACGGGTGGTCCGCAGGACGCAGCCGGCCGGACGAGACAGAGGCGAGAAGTGAGCGCACAGAGCCCCGCCCGCTGGACGGACCCGGAGCGCTGGGGGTACCCCCGGCCGGAGGCTGGGGGAGAGCTGGAGGAGCGGGTCGCCGCCGCGGAGCTGGCCTGGCTCAGCATGGACGTGGACGTGCAGACGCTGCGGGTCGAGATCGACAACTTCGCGCTGATCCACCACCAGCTGCTCGGCCCGCTCTACGCCCGGCTGGACGAGCTGGACGCACTGGTCGCCGAGGCCGTGGCGGCCCGCACCGGCCGTCCCGAGGACCTGCGCCGGGCCGCCGAGGCGCGCCGGCAGGTCGAGGAACTGCCGGACCTGGACGCGCTGTTCGACTCGGTGCGGGAGCAGTCCGGGCAGGACGGGGAGGCGGCCCCGCCGCCGCCCGCCGCGCCGGAGCGGGTGCGGCCCGGCAAGGAGGCCCAGCGGATCTACCGCGAGCTGGTCCGCCGCGCCCACCCCGACCTGACCACCGACCCGGCCGAGCAGCAGCGCCGGGCCGGTTTCCTGGCCCGGGTCAACGAGGCCTACGCGTACGGGGACGCGGCCGCGCTGGGGGCCCTGGCCGCCGAGTGGTCCACCGCGCCGGAGGCCGCGCCCGCCGTCGACTCCCCCGACCGCCCGGACTGGCTGCGCCGCCGACTGGACTGGCTGACCGCCAAGATCGCCGAGACCGCCGCCGAGCAGGTCCGGCTGGAGCAGACCCCGATGGGTCAGCTGCTCGCCCTCGCCCCGCAGGATCCGGACCGGCTGCTGGAGCAGCTCGCCGAGGAGCTGCTGGCCAAGGCCGCCGAGCGGCAGGCCGAGCTGGAACGGCTGCTCGGCGGCCCGGCCCCGGCGGACGGCCCGTCCTCCGGCGGCCGTGGCACGGCGCCGGTGGGCGACAATGGCACGCACCCGACCGTCCCCCAGCCTTCGGCCGGGACGTACCCCCATCAGGAGAGCCACACGATGTTCCCGCAGATCCCCTCCGCCGACGCCACCGCCGTGCCCGCCGACGCCACCCTGCTGGACGTGCGCGAGCAGGACGAGTGGGACGCCGGCCACGTGGACGGCGCGCTGCACATCCCGATCGGCGAGGTGATCGCCCGCCTCGGCGAGCTGCCGGACGAGAAGCTGTACGTGCTCTGCCGGGTCGGCGGCCGCTCCGCGCAGGTCGTCCAGTACCTGGTGCAGCAGGGCCGGGACGCGGTGAACGTCGACGGCGGGATGCACGCCTGGCAGGGTGCGGGCCGTCCCATGGTGAGCAGCACCGGCCAGGAGGCCTTCGTCCTCTGACGGTCTGGGGCAGGATGGGCGCGCGCGAGCGCGCCGGCACCGGGCCGGCGTCCGCCGACCGGGCGGGGGTGCCATGACCGAGACGACGGACCGGCCGGCTTCCGGGAGGGCCTGGTCCAGGCCCGCGCAGTTGGTCCTCGGCTTCGCCGGGGCGGTGCTGGCCGGCGGCACCGGGCTGTTCCTCGCCGCGGTGTTCCTGCACGTCGCGCCCGCCAACTCGGTGTCCCGGCAGTACCGGGACGAGCTCGACGGCGTGGTGTACCCGGAGTTCGAGCAGAACTGGAAGCTGTTCGCGCCCAACCCGCTCCAGCAGAACGTGAGCGTGGACGCCCGGGTCCGCACCGTCGCGCCCGACGGGACGACCCGCACCCACGACTGGATCGGGCTGACCGCGCAGGACGTCGCCGCGATACGGGGCAACCCGGCGCCCAGCCACGTCGAGCAGAACCTGCTGCGCCGGGCCTGGGACTTCTACGACGCCTCGCACAACCCGCAGGACGAGGCCGCGGCCTCCCCACGCGGCGCGCTCGCCGAGCAGTACCTCAAGCGGATCGCCCTGCAGCGGATCGGCCGGGAGGCGGACGGTGAGCGGATCCTGGAGATCCAGTTCCGGTCGACCGCGGCCACCGTCCCGCCGCCGTCCTGGAGCGGCGAGGCCGAGCCGCCGGCGCCCCGGGTGCGGGAGCTGCCCTGGTGGCCGGTGGCGGACGAGGACTACCGGGGGCTGCTCGGATGAACGAGGCGACGGTGCGGGCCGGGCAGCCGGACGGGGCGGTGGCACCGGACGGGGTGCTGCCGTCGGACGGCGTGCCGCGGCAGGCCGGCGCCGGGCGGCCGGTGGAGTCCGGGGCGGTGGAGTCCGGGGCGGTGCGGATGGCGCGCGGGCCGGGGGCTCCGCTCGGGCGGGGGATGGAGGCCTTCACCGGGCGGGCGCTCGGCCGGCACCAGGCCGCGGTGATGCGGATCGGCTTCGGGCTGGTCTGGCTGGCCTACCTGCTGCGCGAGTGGCCCAACCGGCGGGTGCTGTACGGCGACCGCTCCCCCTGGTCGATGGAGCTGGCCGAGCGGCTGCTGACCGACAACGGGGCGTTCACCGTGCTGCCCTGGTTCGGCGGACGGCTCTGGTTCGAGCTGGTCTACCACCTGGCGGTGCTGGCGGCGCTGGCCGTGCTGCTGGGCTGGCGGACCAGGGCGAGCACGGTGCTGTTCCTGGTCACCGTGCTGTCCCTGCAGAACCGCGACGTCTTCCTCGGCGACGGCGGCGACAACGTCGTCCACCTGATGGCCGTCTACCTGGTCTTCACCCGCTGCGCCGAGGTCTGGTCGCTGGACGCCAGGAGGCCGGGGCCGGGGCGGACCGGGGTGGCGCTCTGGCTGGTGCTCGGGGCCGTCCTGGCCGTCTGTCAGTTCGGCGGCTTCGCCGGTGACAGCCTGACCTGGACCGACCGGGCCTTCCCGTACCTCGGCTGGTCGCCGCTGTTCTGGGGGCTCTGGGCGGTGGCCGGGCTCTGGTGGACGCTCGGCCGGCTGCGGCCGGACGGCGAGCCGCGGGCGGTGCTCGACGGGCTGGCGAACATGGTGCACAACTGCGCGATGCTGGTGATCGCCGTCGAGGTGGTGCTGATCTACGCCACGGCCGGCTGGTACAAGGTGCAGGGCTCGCGCTGGCAGGACGGAACCGCGCTGTACTACCCGCTGCACCTGGACTACTTCACCCCCTGGCCGGGGCTGTCCGCGCTGGTCGGCTCGGCGCTGCTGCCGGTCTTCCTGATCTCGTACGGCACCGTCGTCCTCCAGGTGGCGTTCCCGTTCACGCTGCTCAACCGGCGGGTCAAGAACGTCCTGCTGGCCGTCATGGTGCTGGAGCACGTGGGGATCGCGGTGGTGCTCGGGCTGCCGGTCTTCTCGCTGGCGATGATCGCGGCGGACGCGGTGTTCCTCCCGACCGGGGCACTGCTGTGGGCGGCGGCGCGGCTGAGGCGGATCAGGTGGAGGCTCGCCCCCTAGGATGTCGCTATGTCCTGGTTCGCCGCACTTCGTGACACCGCGCGGACCGGGCTCACCCTGGACCGGGCGCTCACCGACCCCAAGCGGGCGGTGCGCGGGGCGGTCGCGGTGGCGCTGGTGCTCTTCCCGACCCTCGCGCTCGGCGGCGTCGCGCTCGCCACCTCGGCCGCGATGGGCGCGTTCATCGCCGGCTCGGCCACCTTCCAGCGCAGCTTCCGGCCCCGGGCCAGCCTCGCCGTGGCGGCCGGGGCCGGACTCGGCATCAGCACCTTCCTCGGCTACCTGGCCGCCGGTGTCCCCGGGCTGTTCCCGGTGCTGCTCGTGGTCTGGGCCTTCGGCGCCGGGCTGGCCTGGGCGATCGGGCCCACCGCCGGGGTGGTCGCCACCAACACCGTCTCGGTGATGCTGATCGTCGTGCAGCTCCCGGTCAGCGTGGCCACCGCGCTCGGCCACGGGCTGGTCGCCGCCCTCGGCGGGGTCGTCCAGGCCACCGTCATCACCGTCTGGCCGATCGGCAGCTGGACCGCCCAGCGCGAGGCCCTCGCCGACACCTACGCCGAACTCGCCGACTACGCCCGGCGGTTGCGGCAGGACCCGACCGCACACGTGGACCCGGAGCCGTTCATGACGGCCCGCCACGCGGCCGCCCTCACCCCCTGGCAGGACCGCCACCGGCCGCCCGAGCTGCGCGGCCTGCGCGGCATCGCCGAACGCATCCGGCCTACCCTCGCCGCCCTCGCCGACCCCAAGGTGGGCGCCCCCGAGGAGGGGCCGGAGCGGGACCGGGCCCGGGAGGTGCTGGCGGCGGCCGCCGAGGTCATGGACGCCCTCGCCCGGGCGATCCGCACCGGCGACCCGGTCCGGCTCCCCCGCTCCGCGCCCTCGCTCACCCTGGCCGGCTCGGACGAAGGGCCGCGGCTCCAGGGAGCGGCCCGGCGCTCCGCCCGGCGGCTCGGCGGGCTGCTGCGGAAGGCCGCGGACACCCTGGACCGCAACGACGAGGACACCATCACCACGCCCGTGGTCGGGGCCGGCGGGGCGCTGCACAAACCGACCATCGCCCGGATGCTGCCGGTCGCGGCACGGGCCGTCCGGCGGCAGCTCCGGCCGCGCTCGGCGATCTTCCAGCACGCCGTCCGGCTCGCCGGGGTCGTCACCGTCGCCTACCTGCTGGCCCGGCTCGCCGGGTTCCACCACGGCTACTGGGCGCCGATGACCGCCGCGATGGTGATGCGGCCGGACTTCGCGCAGACCTACAGCCGGGGCGTCGCCCGGCTGGCCGGGACGGTGGTCGGGGTCGCCGCCTCGACGCTGGTGGTGCAGCTGATCCACCCCGGGGAGTGGGTGCTGGCCGCGCTGGCGGTGGTCTGCATCGGCGGGTCGTACCTGGCGTTCCGGACCGGGTACGCGCTCACCACGGTCGGGATCTCCACGTACGTGGTGTTCCTGCTCGGGCTGCAGGAAGGCAACCCGTTGGTGACGGCCGTCGAACGGGTCGGGCTCACGCTGCTCGGCGGATCGATCGCGCTCGTCACGTACGCGCTGTTCCCGACCTGGCAGACCGCCCGGCTCGGCGAACGGCTCGCCGAGTGGCTGGCGGCGGCCGGACGGTACGCGGGGGCGGTGATCGCCTGCTACGAGAAGCCGGCGGCGCCGCGCGGACGGACGGTGCGCAGCGCGCTGCTGGACTCGCGGGAGGCACGCTCCGAGCTGATCCAGGCGATGCAGCGGGCCGACACCGAACCGGGGCGGCACGAGTCCGGGCTGGCCGGGGTGAGCCGGCGCCAGATCGACCGGGCCCGGGCGGCGGTCGGAGCCCTCGGACGGGCGGCCGTGCTGCTGGAGGCCCATCTGCCGGCGGCGGACGCGGAGCCCGTGCCGGGGACGGGGGAGTACGCGGAGGAGCTGCGGCTGGCGACGGCGCTCGCGGCGGCGGCGCTGCTGACCGGGCAGCCGGTGGAGTTCGGGGCGGTGCGGGCGGCGCAGGCGCGGTTGGAGGAGGAGCTGGCGGGGGCGCCGGCGGGGGTGCAGCGGGATGTGGTGCGGGCGGGGACCCGGTTGGTGGGGCAGGCGTTGCGGGATCTGGAGCGGGCTTTGCGGGGGAGCTCGTCGACGGGGGGCTTTCGGGAGGGTGGGGGCGGGGCGGATTTGGGGGCTGGTTGATTCTCCGAGTGCCGACTCTGTGGGTGGGGCTGCGGCGTGCGGGCTTCGCCCTGTGCGCCCGCGGGGTGGGGGCGGGTGCGGGTGGGGGTGACAGAGTGGGCGTCATGGACGAGGACGAGCTGGTGCGGGCGTGGCGGGCGGCCGAGCGGGAGCCGGGGGCGGTGCTGCTGGACGGGTTCCACGCGCTGAAGCACGCCCTGCGGTTCGGGGGTGAGGTGCGGCGGGTGCTGACCGCCGACCGGGGGGCCTTGCTGGCGTTGGCGGGCGAGTTGGCGGGGGATGTCGTTCCGGAGCTGGACGGGCTCGCGGTGGAGCTGCCGGAGGCGGCCTTGCGGCGGCTCGTGCCACGGCTGCACCCGACGGGGGTGGTCGCGCTGGCGGTGCGGCCCGGCGCCGAGGCGAACCGGGCGGTGTTGGGCCGTCGGCCGCGGAAGGCGCCGGTGGTGCTGTTGGAGAATCCGCGCAACCTGGGGAACGTCGGGGCGGTGATCCGGCTGGCGGCCGGGTTCGGCGCCACCGGGGTGGTGACCACCGGCGACCTGGACCCGTGGCACCCGAACGTGCTGCGGGGGAGTGCGGGGCTGCACTTCGCGACTGCTGTGGAGCGGTTGTCCCTGGAGCAGCTGCCCGGCGGGCCGCTGTACGTGCTGGACCCGGAGGGCGCGGACATCCGGGATGTGCCGTTCCCGGACGACGCGCTGCTGGCCTTCGGCACCGAGCGGCACGGCGTCTCGGCCGAACTCAAGGTGCGCGCCGACCAGTTGGTGGCGGTGCCGATGCAGCAGGGGGTGTCCAGCTTCAACCTGGCGACCAGCGTCGCGATGGGTCTGTTCCACTGGATGTCCGGGAAGCGGCGCTGAGGCGCGGCGCCCGGGGTGGGCACCGCGCCTCGGGAGGGGCGTCAGGAGAAGAGCCGGCGCCAGGTGTCCGGGCCGGGGTAGCCGTCGGCCTCGCTGCCGCGCCAGCCCTGCGCCTGCTGGAAGGCCTGGACGGCCCGGCGGTCGCTCTCCGTCCAGCGCGGGCCGGGGCCGACGCCGTACGAGGCGCCGAAGCCCTTGCGGACCAGCTGCTCGCCGAGCTGCCGGACGTGGTCGTTGTTCTGGCCGGGGCCGAAGTACTGCGCACCGGGGAAGGCGGAGCCCCCGGTGGCGGGCGGCGGGGGCGGCAGCGGGGTGCCGCCGTCGATGTTGCGGCCCTTGCCGTTGACCAGGTGGTCCCAGGTGTCCTTGCCGGGGATGCCGTCGGCCTCGCTGCCGCGCCAGCCCTGGGCGAGCTGGAAGGCCTGGGTGGCCCTGCGGTCGGCCTCGCTCCAGCGCGGGCCGGGGCCCGAGGAGTAGAACGCGGCGCCGCCGCGCTGCACCAGCATCCGGCCGAGCTCGGTGACGTACGCGTTGTCGGCGCCGGGGCCGAACCTGTCGGCGCCGGGGAAGGCGGTCGAGGAGGTGCCGCCGCCGTTGCCGCCGGCGGACAGGCCGGTGTAGCGGTACGGGACGTAGGAGCCGGAGTTGTTCCAGTACGCGTACGGGGTGGAGCGCTTCTTGGTGGCGGGGCCGGTCTGCTCGTAGGCGACGTACTTGGTGCGTGAGGAGTCGGTCCAGCCGCCGAAGATCGTCACGTGCGAGCCGGCCTGCGGGTCGGCCGGGTTGTTGTAGATCAGCACGTCGCCGGGCTGGAGGTCGTTCTTGCCGATCCGCTCGGCGAAGCCGGGCAGTGTCCAGGTGGTCTGGCTGCTGCCCAGGCCCCAGGCCATCGAGACGAAGCCGGAGCAGTCCTGGCGGTAGCCGTCCGACCAGTAGCGGCTCATGCTGTACGGCACGCCCTGGTCGACCCAGCTCTGGGCGCGCTGGATGATCTGCGCCCGGGTGACCGGCGCGGCGGCGGCGCGGGGGGCGGCGAAGGTGCGGGCGCCCGGGGCCTGGCCGTAGAGGCCGCTGACCTCGCCCTGGGGGGTCTGCGACCGGGCGGCGCTGCTGCCGCCCGGGGTGGGAGTGGGAGCGGGGGCCGCGGTGGCGGAGCCGGCCGCGGCCGTCCCGCCGCCTATCGCGGTGCCCACGGCGGCCATCAGCACGGCGGCCCGGCGGCGGACGCTGCGGGCGGCGGCGTGGCCGCCCTCGTGGACCGGCGCGGCGTGCAGCCGTGCGCGTCGGCGGGCGTTGCAGCCCCCGCATATGCAGTCCTCCGCCGGTTCGACCTCGTCGAACTCCATGAGCGGGGACAGGGGATCGGTAAGGGTCATGCTCCGCCTCTTTCCTGCGGTCTTTCCTGGTCGCCGCCTGACGGCGGGACAGGAGTGGCCTTCCCGGGCCCATTCCGCGTGTTATCGGGACCAAAGTCCCAAAACAGGCGGGGTGCGTCACGATGGGTTAGACCGAACGGGTGACACTCGTTCGGCCCCGGAACGTGGCGTGGGTTAGGTGGGGGCGGCCGGCAGGGGTGAGGCGTGGTCAGCGCGGGATGGCGGGCGAGTACTCGGGGTCGGTCCAGGCCAGCGGGGTGGCGTCGGCCAGCTCGACCACGCCGGTGACGGTCAGTTCGACGATCCGCTCGGCGCCCGGGACGCCCTGCCTGGCCTCCTCGGACCAGTCGGTGCGGGCCTCGCCGGTGACCAGCAGCGACCCACCGGTCTCCCAGTCGGGCAGCAGCAGGCCGGCCCGCGGGTCCAGCTCCAGGTTCCCGAGCGTCAGGAACATGCTGTTGCCCGGGTACTCGGGCCAGCGCAGACGGTTCGGCGCCACCGGTTCCAGGAAGCCGGGGAAGCCGCCGCGGTGGGAGGCGTCCACGCTGCCGTCCGGGCCGGTGCTGGCGATGAAGAAGGTGTCCGCGGTGGCCGCCGCCAGGAGCTGTGAGGTGGTCAGCGCCGCGCCGGCGGCCACCGTGCGGGGCGGGCCGGCGGCCGGGCGGTCCGCCGGGGTGCGGCGCTGGATGTACTTCGGGCAGTTGGCGACCACCTCGTCGGCGTGCACCAGCAGCCCGCCCCGGCCGTCCGGAACGGAGCGGCCGTTGAGCCGCATCCGGCGCCGGCCGGCCGGGTCCAGTGCGATGGTGCCGACCCGGGCGGGGCGGTCCAGCGCCCCGGCCAGCGGGTCGGCCGCGGCCGGGAGGGCGGCGACGGCCATGGTGCGTTCGTCCGGGGCCGAGAGGAAGCCGGCCGGGCCGGCCAGCTGGGTGGCCCAGACCCGGCCGTCCCGGTCGGCGGCGCCGACGACCAGCATCCGGCGCTCGGTCAGGAAGCGGGCGGCGACCGCCGGTACGGTGCGGCGGATCGACCGGCCGGCGTGGTCGGCCCGCTCGGTTCGGCCGGCCCGGGCCTGGGCGGCCCGCTCGCCGGGGTGGTACGGCGTGTCGGTGGTGGTCACGGTCGGCTCCCCCTGGGGTCCGGTTCCTAGAAGAAGCCGCAGGTCGGGGCGTCGGTGTTGGGGACGGCGGCCTCGGTCCCGTCGACCCCGGTGCGGGTGTAGACCTCCAGCCGGATGCCGTCCGGGTCGGTGAAGAAGATGCCGCCGGAGGCCGAGCCCTCGCCGTGCGGGACGACGCCGTCGTAGGCGAACCCGGCGCCCAGCTCGCGCAGCAGCCGTTCGGTGGCGCGGACCTCGTCGAGGCTTTCGACCTCGAAGGAGAGGTGGTGCAGGCCGGGGGAGGTGGTGGCGAAGCCGCCCGTGCTCTGCTGCCAGAGCGTCACCACCAGGCGGCCGTCACGGCCGAGCAGGGCGTAGCGGCGATCGGGGTCGGTGCCCTCGGCGGTGACCTGGAGGCCGAAGACAGCGCGGTAGAAGTCGATCGAGCGGGCCAGGTCGGTGACGTTCAGACCCACGTGGCCGGTCTGCAGGGTGCGGAGCTGGGTGGTGGTGGACATGCCTGGTCGCTCCCGGAGGCGTCGGTGTCCGGCGAGGCCAATGCCTAACCGGTGCTCATGAGGTTAGGAGTTAGGTGATGTGTCGTCAACCAGTTCTCCGCAGTGAGGCGGTTAGTTTTCCGGGTGGGCATGCGAAAGCCCCGCCTGACCGTCAGGTCCGGCGGGGCTGGAGGAGGGGAGGGGTTAAGCCCACTCCCAGCGGATGCCGATGTGGCCCGGCTGCTGGTCCGGGGCCAGGACGTGGGCGCTCGCCGAGGCACCGATCCACAGCTGTTCGCGGCGGTGGTCGACGTCGGCGCCCGGCTCCCGGTCGTAGCGCTCGCAGTGAGCCGGGACGGCCGCCGGGTCGAAGTGCACCTGGAGTACGTACTCGCGCACCGGGGTGGCGAAGCGGCGGCTGTACTCCATGGTCGGGCCGCCGGGCGGGATCTCCACCTCGTACTCGAAGACCGTGCTGTCGCCGAGGCCCAGCGGGCGGTCCAGCATCAGCTCGGCGACGATCAGCCCGGCCTCCGGGCGGCGGCGCACCCGGCCCAGCCGGCCGTGCCGCACCGAGGTGATCTCCGGGCAGCCGGCCGCCTCCTCGTCGGCCATGTGCACCACCAGGCAGCGGCCGACGCCGCCGACCGTGGCACGCACCACCTGGCGCATCCGCAGCAGGTTGCCGCGCCGCTCGGCGTCCACGTAGTAGGAGTCGTGGATGCTCAGGCGCTCCAGCTCGCCGGCCGGCGGGGCGTTCAGCTCGGCGAAGATGTTGGCGATCTCCTGCTCCCCCGGCCAGACGTCCTCCAGCCCGAGGTGGCAGGTGTTGGCCGCGGCGGCCCAGCGGCCGCGCGGGCGCGGCGGGCCGAGCAGCGAGGAGAGCGCGCTGTGCGGCAGGCCGAGCAGCTCCTCCAGCAGGTGGACGGCGCGCAGCGAGCTGGCCCGCTCGGGCTGGCTGCGGCCGCGCCGCCAGTAACTGAGGGTCGTGACGCTGACCCTGACGCCGCGGCCGGCCAGGGCGGCGCGGATGCGGTCCAGGCTGAGGCCGCTGGCCTCGATGGCCAGGTGCAGGGTGTCCGCGAAGCCGCCGACCGGTGCGAGCCGGCCGGGGGGCGGTGCGGGGGCGGTGGCGGGAGCCGGTCCGGACGGGCCGGGGCGCTCCGTGTGCGACCCGACCAGCCGCAGTCGCGCGGCGTCCTGAGGCTGCTGTGCGGCCATGCGGTGAACCTCCCCACCAGGTGAGTTCGGTGGGACCGGGCCGGCGCCGGGGCGCGCCGCCAGCGGCTTCACCGAGCTTTGGGGAACCCTATGCACGGTCGAGAGGCTACGTCATCAGTCGTGCGTATGACAGTGGTCACGGCAGGTGGACCGAAGGGTTAGCGATCTTGAAACAGTCCGGAAACACAAGCCGTGGACACCGGCCCTCCCGGGCCGGCGAACCGTCCCGGGAGGGCGGGGGACGGACACCGCCGGGGCGGGCCCTGACGGCTCCGCCCCGGCGGGGGTTCGGTGGTGCTACCGGCCGGTGATCAGTTGACGTTCAGCGCGACGTCGTCGATCACGAAGCTGGTCTGGAGCGACGAGTCCTCGGTGCCGGTGAACGTGACGGTCACGGTCTTGCCGGCGAAGGAGGTCAGGTCCAGGGTGCGCTGGACGTAGCCGGCGGCCGCGTCCGCGTTGGAGTAGGTCGCCAGCGTGGTGCCGTTGGCCTGGACGGTCAGCTTGTCGTACGCGGTGGAGCCGGTCTCCGCGGTGTCGATGTGCAGCCAGAAGGTCAGCTTGGCGGAGGCGCAGCCGGCCGGGATCGAGACGGTCTGCGACATGGTGTCGGTGTGGGCCGAGCCGTAGCCGTCCATCCAGGACTTCCAGCCGCCCGAGTGGGCCGGCTGGGAGGCGCTGTTGTCGATCACGCCGCTGGAGGCGGTCCACGGGGAGGCGGTGCCGTTCTCGAAGCCGCCGTTGCCGATCAGCTGGGCGGCGGTGCAGCCGCCGGACGGCGGGGTGGTGCCGCCGCCGAGCAGGGCGGTGGTCAGCGCGTCGGCGACCGGGGAGCCCCAGCCGGTGACCTGGTCGTAGCCGGCCTTGGCGGAGAAGTCCTGGTTGGCACCGGTGGTCACGTCGTGGAAGGTGCTGCCGTAGCTGCTGCTGTTCGCCACCGAGTACAGCCGCGGGCTCGCCTCGCCGAGGACCGGCTGGCCGGCGGCCTTGGCCTTCTGGTTGAACTGGGCCGCGTAGCCGGACCAGAGCGGCGCGGCCGCGCTGGTGCCGCCGTAGACCTGCCAGGCGCCGGCGGTGTAGATCGCGAAGCCGCTGGCCGGGTCGGCGTTGGAGGAGACGTCAGGGACGGTGCGCATGGTGCCGCTGACACCGGTGCCGGTCTGCCAGCTGGGCTTGGCGAACACGGTGGAGACGCCGCCGCCGGCGGTGCTCCAGGCGCTCTCCGAGGAGTAGGTGTTGCTGCTGGAGACCTTGAGGTTGGTGCCGCCGACGCCGGTCTGGTGCGGGCTGGAGGCCGGGAAGTCGACCGCCTTGACGGTCGAGCCGCTGGTGGAGCGGGTGCAGTCGCGGGAGCCGTCGTCGCCGGAGGCGGAGAAGATCGAGATGCCCTGGGCGGCGGCCTGCTTGAAGGCGTTGTCGACCGCGGTCATCGAGGAGGCGGTGGTGTCCGGCTCGCAGGAGCCCCAGGAGATCGAGACCACCGAGACCCGGTTGTCGGTCACGATCTTGTTGGCCATGTCGATCTCGCCCTGGTCGCTGTTGGGCGCCTCGTAGACCAGCTGGGTGGCCTTGGGCGCCGCGCCGCGGACGATCTCGCTGTCCAGCTCGACCTCGCCCTGGCCCTGGCCGGGGGCGGAGTCGTAGCTCGCGCCGTCCACCGAGACGGTGGAGACGGCCGGGCCGGACAGGCCGTACTGGGAGTCGTAGGTGGTCAGGTTCGAGGACTTGTAGCCGTCGAACTCCCACAGTGCGACCGTGGTGCCGGTGCCGTCCGCGCCGGTCTTGTTGAGGTTGTAGGCGCCGGTGTACTGGGCCGGGGCCATGCCGCTCGGGGTGGAGCTCGCGGTGTTCGGGGTGACCGCGTTCGGCGTGGCCAGGCGGTTCTTGCGCACCGCGTGGTTGTCCAGGCCGCTGACGCCCTGGACCACGGCGGCCAGGTCGGACGGGATCGAGGCGGCGGCGTCGTTGGCGAAGAAGGCGCGCTGGAGCTGCGGGTCGAGGTACGAGCTCTCGTGCGTGCCGAAGGCCTGGGAGACCTGGGCGGCGGTGCCGTGGGCGTTGACCACCTGGCGGTTGGTGCTCACGTCGGTGACGGTCAGGCCCTGCTGGGCCAGGTAGGCCCTGACCTGGTCGACGGCGGCCTGGGTCGGGCCGAACTGCGCGGTGAACTGCTCCGGCGTCAGGTAGTGGCCGTACTCCGGGGTGCCCGGGGTGGCGACCGCGGTGAGGAAGCGGTCCAGGGCGTCGGTGTTGCGCAGCTTCAGGCTGACGGACACCGCGATCTGCTGCGCGGCCGGGACGTCACCCTTCTTCTCCGAGTGGGCCACTGCGGGGTTCACGGTGTTCGGCAGGGCGACGCGCGGGGCGGCGTTGGGCGTGGCGGCCTGCGCGGTGGAGACACCGAGCGAGACGGCGGTCAGCGGCAGCACGGCTATCGCCGCGGCGAGGGCAAGGGAGCGGGGGCGCAACGGATCCTCCTCCGGCCGGCTGTGGGGGCCGGCAAGGGGCCAGGCGTTCAGGTCGAGAACGCTGGCTAGAACATGACAGAACCCGTGTGCGAAGTGGCTCATGGCCGGGCAATTCGTTGCTAAAAAACAGTCAACTGTGGAGGGCCGGAAACTCGGCGGTTCCATACAGTGAATGGCCGGGATCCGGGGGCCGGTCCACGCCGGCCGGGGCTGGGAGGGGCGGACGTAGAATCGGGCCGAGCCGAGGAGGGCGATGACTGACGTGCAGCCGGACCCGAGGGACCCGCGACCGCTGATCGGCGAGCCGCTCGCGCTCGACCTGCTCAACACGCGCTGGGCCGGAACACCCGTCAACGACCTGCTCACCGGCGTCGAGGGGTACGCGACCTGGCTCTCCTCCGCCGGGCTGAACGAGCGCTGCGCAGCCGACGAGGCGGGGCTGGCGGCGATCCGGCAGACCCGTGAGGCCGTCCTGCTCGCCGCCCGGGACGCCCGCGAGCAGGGCGAGTTGGGCGCCGGGGCGCGGGACGGACTGGACGCGGTGCTGGCGCACGGACGGATCCGGCGGGTGGCGGCGCCGGGCGGGGCCGAGGACCGGATCGAGACCGACCGGCCGGAGTGGCTGGCACCCTGGCTGGCGGCGGACGGCTTCCTCGCACTGCTGGGGCAGGGGGCGCGGCGGGTCAAGCAGTGCGCGCACGAGGCGTGCATCCTGCACTTCTTCGACGCCTCGCAGAACGGCCGTCGGCGGTGGTGCCGGATGGCGGTGTGCGGGAACCGGGCGAAGGCGGCGCGGCACTACGTGAAGGCGCGGGGCTGACCGACGGCCGGACGCCGGGCCGGGTGGACGGGCGGGCGCGCGGTGGGTCGCGCACCCGCCCGAAGGGCGGTCAGGCCGGGGCGCCGAGCCAGTCGGTGAGGGCGGTGCGGAGCTCGCCCTGGCCCGGATCGACGGCGGCCCAGGCGACGTAGCCGTCCGGGCGGATCAGCAGGACGGTGTCGCGCAGCTTGCCGTGCGGATCGGCGGGGGCGGCGCAGACCATGCGGTCGGCCCAGGGTTCGGCGGCGGCCAGCTCGTCATTGCTGACCAGGACGAACTTCCCGGCGCGCAGCGCCTCGTAGAGCCGCTCGGGAGCGGCCGGGGCGCCCTCGACGGGCTTGCTCAGGGCGGTCAGCCGGAGGTCCGGGACGCGCTTGCCGACCTGCGGGTGGGCGTCCTTGGGGGCGGGGTAGGAGATGCCGATGCCGGAGATCAGCTTGGCGCCGCGCTCGGTGACCGGGTCGAGGCGGCTGCCCAGCGCGGTGAGCGCCCCGCGCAGGGCGCGGGTGGGGGCGGACTCGGCGAGCGCCAGCCGGATCAGCGCGCCGGAGGTGCGCAGGACCGTCCTGCCGACCGGGTGCCGCTCGGTCTGGTAGGTGTCCAGCAGGGCGTCGGTGGCCCGGCCCCGGAGGGTGGCGGCGAGCTTCCAGGACAGGTTGGCGGCGTCCTGGATGCCGGTGTTCATGCCCTGGCCGCCGGCCGGGGAGTGGCAGTGCGCGGCGTCGCCGGCCAGGAAGACCCGGCCGGAGCGGTAGTTGGGGGCCTGCCGCTCGTCGCTGTGGAAGGTGGAGCTCCAGCGCACCTCGTGCAGGCCGTAGTCCTCGCCGAGGACGGCCCGGCAGAGGGCGGTGAGCTGCTCGGCCGAAGGGGTGGTGCCGTCCGGGTACCGTTCCTCGCGGTCCCAGGCGATGATCCGGAACCAGCCGTCGCCGAACGGGACGACGAAGGCGAAGCCGGCCCGGTTGGCGCCGACGGTGACCGCCTGGGCGGGCTCGTGGTCCAGCCGGACGTCGGCCAGCACCACCGAGTCGACCACCGACTCCCCGGGGAACGGGATGCCCAGCAGGTCGCGGACGGTGGAGTGGATGCCGTCGGCGGCGACCGCGTACGCGGCGCGGTGGCTGCGCCCGTCCCGGGTCTCCAGGGTCACGCCCTCGGCGTCCTGGCGCAGCCCGGTGACCTCGGCGCCGCGCAGCACGGTGGCGCCGGCCTCTTCCGCGCGCTCCAGCAGCAGCCGTTCGACGTTGTACTGCGGGGTGATCAGGACGAACGGGAAGCGGGTGGGCAGCGAGCCCAGGTCGACGCCGAAGCGGTCGAACATCCTCAGTTCGGTGAGCGGAAGGCCGGTGGCGATCAGCTCCTCGGCCAGGCCCCGGGCGTCCAGCAGTTCCAGGGTGCGCGCGTGCACGCCGAAGGCCCGGGTGAGGTTGGACTCGGCGGACCGCTTCTCCAGCACGGTGACGCCGACTCCGGCGGCGGCGAGATCGCCGGCCAGCAGCAGTCCGGTCGGTCCGGCGCCGACGATCAGGACGTCGGTTTCGGTCGTCGGCTTCACGGCCATGTGTCAGCTCCCGTTGTTCGGAGGGCGGTCGGACGCCGTTCCCGGCGTTCTCCCAGCCTCCATCATCGCGGGTGCGGTCGGAGCCGTGAACCGCCGGGCCCCGGCGGTGGGTGACCGCCGGGGCCCGGATCCACCGGCACGGGGCTCAGGAGTGCCGGCGGATCTCCACCGTGCGGAACCGGTTGGCGACGAACGCGCCGTCGCAGTAGGCCGAGTTGGCGGCCGGGTTGGCGCCGGTGCCGTGCAGGTCCGAGAAGGCGGCGGTCTGGTTGGGGTAGACCCCGCCGGTCAGGTTGAGCGAGAGCGAGACGCCGGAGTCCAGCGCGGCCTCGACCAGCAGCGCCTCCACCTCGGGCGAGGTGGTGTAGCCGGAGGCGGTCATGGCGCCCTTCTCGCGGACCGTGGTGCGCAGCAACTCGACGGCGGCGGCGGTGGATTCGACGGCGACGGCGAAGGAGACCGGGCCGAAGCACTCGTTGCGGAAGACCGCGCGGTCGTCCGGCTTGTCGGCGTCCAGCCTGACCAGCGCGGGGGTGCGGACGGTCGCACCGGGGAAGTCCGGCGAGGTCACCGGGCGCGGGGCGAGGGCGAGTTCGCCGTACTCGCCGCCGGCCGCGGCGGCCGAGCGCTGGAGCACCCCGGGGTTGACCACGGCGCCGAGGATCGCCGCCGCGCGGGCGTCGTCGGAGAGCAGGCCCTCGATGGCGCCGGCCAGGTCGGTGACCACCTGGTCGTAGGACTTGTCGCCCTGGTCGGTGGCGATGCCGCCGCGCGGGATCAGCACGTTCTGCGGGGTGGTGCACATCTGGCCGCTGTAGAGCGAGAGCGCGAAGGCCAGGTTGCCCAGCATGCCCTTGTAGTCGTCGGTGGAGTCGATGACCACCGCGTTGACGCCGGCCTTCTCGGTGTACACCTGCGCCTGCCTGGCGTGCTCCTCCAGCCAGTCGCCGAAGGCGGTGGAGCCGGTGTAGTCGATCAGCTTGATCTCCGGGCGGACGGCGAGTGCCTGGGCGACGGTGCCGCCCTCGTGCTCGGCGGCCAGGCAGACCAGGTTGGGGTCGAAGCCGGCGTCGGCGAGCACCTCGCGGGCGACCCGCACGGTCAGCGCGAGCGGCAGTACGGCCCGCGGGTGCGGCTTGACCAGCACCGGGTTGCCGGTGGCGAGCGAGGCGAACAGCCCGGGGTAGCCGTTCCAGGTGGGGAAGGTGTTGCAGCCGATCAGCAGTGCGAGGCCGCGCGGGACGACGGTGAACTCCTTGGTCATCACCAGCGGGTCGCGCTTGCCCTGCGGCTTGGTCCAGCCGGCCTGCTGCGGCAGCCGGGTCTGCTCGGCGTAGGCGTAGGCGACCGCCTCCAGGCCGCGGTCCTGGGCGTGCGGGCCGCCGGCCTGGAAGGCCATGCCGTAGGCCTGGCCGGTGGTGTGCATGACGGCCTGGGCGAACTCGTGGGAGCGGGCGTTGATCCGGTGGAGGATCTCCAGGCAGACGGCGGCGCGCTCCAGCGGGGTCGCGGCGGCCCAGCCGGGGCGGGCGGCGGTGAGCGCGGCGATCAGCGCGTCCGGGCCGGCGTGCGGGTAGGTGATGCCCAGCTCGACGCCGTACGGGGAGGCCTCGCCGCCGACCTGGTCGCCGTCGGTGGGGTGGCCGTCGAGGGTGAAGGGCCTGCCGAGCAGGGCGTCGAAGGCGGCCTTGCCGTCCGCCGGGCCGCTCTCGCCGTAGGCCTTCGGGAACTCGGGGTAGGGCGACCAGTAGTCGCGCTTGGCGGCGGCGGCGAGCGCGGCGTCCAGGGTGGCCTGGTGGCGCTCGACCAGCTCGCTGACGAGGGGGTGGGTGACCGCTGCGGACATCTGTGCGCTCCTCGGAGGGCCTCGAAAAGCAGGACGGGACACGTCACAGGGTAACCGAACGATCGGTCGGCTCAAGAGGGTGCCGTGGCGGGGAATCCACCGAAACGAACGGGGGCGCGTCCATGGCGGACGCGCCCCCGTGGGCTCGGGTGAGCAGGGGTCTACGGCACGCCGAGCTCGAATATCACGTACCCGGCGTACCAGCCGGAGGCGACCGCACCGGTGCCCAGGACGGTGGCCAGCACCGGCAGGCTCAGCTTGCGCATCCCCACCGCCAGCGCGATGAACAGCGGGAACGCGGGCAACAGGTAGCGCGAGACGTTGCCGAAGATGCCCAGGCTGCCGAGCACCGAGACGATCGTCGCGAGCGTGTAGGCGGTCAGCACCAGCGGCGGGCGCAGCCGGATCAGCAGCACGATCAGCATCGGCAGGCTGAGCACGATCAGGGTGGCGAACAGGTCCGGCAGCGGGAAGGCGAAGGGGTAGTCGCTGCGGCCCAGCAGCACCCCGCGGATCGCGTGCCAGGTGCCCTGGCCCCAGTCGAAGTAGTGCAGCCAGGCGTCGTGCTGGAGCCGGAAGTAGCCGCCCCACTCGCCCGTCCGCCAGCCCACCCAGCCGACGTAGCCGAGCAGGCCGACCGGGGCCAGCAGCATCGCGGTCAGCGGGCGCAGGACGCCGCTCTCCCGGCGGTACAGCTCGACCAGCGCGGCCAGGCCCACCGCGCCGATCAGTGCCGCCGAGGTCGGCCGGTTGAGCCCGGCGACCAGGGTGATCACCCCGGCCGCGACCCACTGCCTGGTCATCACGCAGTAGCAGGCCCAGGCGGCCAGGGCGACGAAGAGGGAGTCCGAGTAGACCGCCCACTCGGCGCCCGAGCCCGGGGCGATCGCCCAGATTCCGGCCGCGATCACGCCCGAGCGCGCGTCGCCGGTCAGCTTCTCCACCACGGCGTGGATGCCGGCCGCGGCGAACAGCGAGGCCACCACCGAGACCAGCATCCCGGCGCCGTACAGGCCGAGGCCGGTGGCGTCCGAGGTGAGCCGCATCAGGCCCGGGTAGAGCGGGAAGAACGCGGCCGAGTTCTGCTCGACGCTGAAGCCGACCGGTCCGTTCGGTATCGGGACGAGCGCCGGGTGGTAGCCGAACTGGGCCACCTGTTGGTACCACCAGCCGTCCCAGCTGGCCACCACGTCCCAGGGATTGGCGCCGCCACCGAACCGGGCCGGCTTCTTCGCGTACTCGCCGGCGAAGGAGAGCAGCTTCATGAAGACGGTGAAGCCGATCAGCTTCAGCACCGCGTAGCACCACACGGCCGGTCCGAAGCGGGCCACCAGGGCGCGGGCGCGCTCCTGCCAGGTGTGCGCGGCGCCGTCCGGATCCCCGCTGCGCTGCTCTGGGACGTCGGAGGCGACTGCCCGTATTGCGTTCATCGGCCGTGGACCCCAGTGCTCTGGACGTGGACGGATCGTCCGGAGAGTCTAGGGCCTGCCTCCTTCGGTTGGTGTGGACCAGCCGGACCCGATCGAGTACCGCCAGGGGCGGCCGGGGATACTCGGAGGATGGCCGATCACACCACGCGCACCGCCTACACCGTGGAGTCACTGCTCGCGGTGACCGTCGACGTCTTCAACGAGCGCGGCTACGACGGCACCTCCATGGAGGACCTGTCCCGGGCGGCCGGGATCTCCAAGTCCTCCATCTACCACCACGTGCGCGGCAAGGAGGAGCTGCTGCGCCTGGCGGTCGGGCGGGCGCTGGACGGGCTGTTCGCGATCCTGGCCGAGCCGGCCGCGGTGGAGGGCCCGGCGGTGGAGCGGCTGGAGCACGTGGTGCGGCGCACCGCCGAGGTGCTGCTGGAGGAGCTGCCGTACGTGACGCTGCTGCTGCGGGTGCGCGGCAACACGGCCACCGAGCAGTGGGCGCTGGAGCGCCGGCGGGACTTCGACCACCAGGTCGCCGGGTTGCTGCGGGCGGCGGTCGCGGACGGCGCGCTGCGCGCGGACGTGGAGCCGCGGCTGGCCACCCGGCTGCTGTTCGGGATGATCAACTCGATCGTGGAGTGGTACCGGCCGGGGCTCAAGGCCGCCGACGGGGTCGCGGACGCGGTGGTCCACCTGGCCTTCGACGGGCTGCGGGCGCGCTGACCCGTCCCCTCACGAGAGGGGCGGCACCTGGTCGGTCTCCTCGAAGACCAGCATGGTGCGGGTGCCGAGCACCTGGGGGATGGACTGGATGCTGCCCAGCACCAGCTCCCGCAGGGTCTTGTTGTCGGCGGTGTGCACCAGCAGCAGGACGTCGAAGTCCCCGCCGACCAGCGCGATGTGCGCCACCCCGGGCAGTCCCAGCAGCTGCTCGCGCACCGTCCGCCAGGAGTTCTGGACGATTTTCAGGGTGATGTACGCGGACGCGGCCTGACCCGCCCGTTCGTGGTCCACCCTGGCAGTGAAGCCGCGGATGATGCCGTCCTCGACCATTCTGGAGATCCGGGCGTACGCGTTGGCCCGGGACACGTGCACCCGCTCGGCCACCGAGCGGATGGAGGCGCGGCCGTCCTGCTGCAGCAGCCGCAGGATCGACCGGTCGACCCGGTCGAGTCTGGACATCTGTTCAGCCGACATGACCCCCCACCCTCCCCGATTGGACGTACTGCCACCAGTCGACCGCCGAACGGGCCGAATGTCCACCACCTTGTCACGCTTCTGGTCAAGATGAACAGACGACCGAACAATCGGTAGGGAGCCCCCGCCACCCCTGGAGGTGCCCCGAGATGACCGTTCTCGACCACAGACACCACACGCCTGTGCCCGGCTGGCTGCCCGGGGCCACCGCCCCGCGCGCCGATCCGGCACCCCTCCTCCCGGACCTCTCCCCCGTCCGGGCGATCGGCACCCCCGCGCTGGAGAAGTACGACCCGGCCCTGCTGCGCGAGCTCTACCGCCGGCTGGTCGTCGGCCGCCGGTACAACCAGCAGGCCACCACCCTGACCAAGCAGGGCAGGCTCGCCGTCTACCCGGCGTCCACCGGCCAGGAGGCCTGCCAGGTCGCCGCCGCGCTGGTGCTCGGCGAGCGCGACTGGCTCTTCCCCAGCTACCGCGACACCCTCGCCGTGGTCTCCCGGGGCGTCGACCCGCTGGAGGCGCTGACCCTGCTGCGCGGCAGCGCCCACACCGGCTACGACCCGCGGGCCAGCCGCACCGCCCCGCTCTGCACCCCGCTCGCCACCCAGGCCCCGCACGCCGTCGGGCTGGCGCACGCCGCCCGGCTGCGCGGCGAGCCGGTGGTCGCGCTGGCGATGCTCGGCGACGGCGGCACCAGCGAGGGCGACTTCCACGAGGCGCTGAACTTCGCGGCCGTGCTGGGCGCCCCGGTGGTCTTCCTGGTGCAGAACAACGGCTACGCGATCTCCGTCCCGCTCAGCGCGCAGTCCGCCGCGCCGAGCCTGGCCCACAAGGCCGTCGGCTACGGCATGCCGGGCCGGCTGGTGGACGGCAACGACGCACCCGCCGTGCACTCGGTGCTGACCGAGGCGGTCGAGCGGGCCCGGGCCGGCGGGGGCCCGACCCTGGTCGAGGCGCTGACCTACCGGATCGACGCCCACACCAACGCCGACGACGCCACCCGCTACCGCACCGAGCCCGAGGTGGCCGCCTGGCGCGAGCACGACCCGATCCTGCTGATGGAACGCGCGCTGCGCGGGCTCGGCCTGCTGGACGACCGGCTGGTGCGGGAGGCGGCGGACGAGGCGGAGGCACTGGCGGCCCGGATGCGGGCCGAGTTCCACGCCGACCCGGCCCTGGACCCGATGTCGCTGTTCGCCCACGTCTTCGCCGAACCGACACCTCAACTACGGGAGCAGGCAGAACAGTTGGCCGCCGAGCTGGCCGCGGAGGCGGAGGTGGCCGACCGATGAGCACGGCTTCCCACCCGTCGCCCGCCCCCACCCTCGGCGCGGCGGCGGTACGGAACACCTCCGGTGCCCGTACCGCCAGCATGGCGCAGGCGCTCAACTCCGCGCTGCGGGACGCCATGCGCGAGGACCCGACGGTGCACGTGCTCGGCGAGGACGTCGGCGCGCTCGGCGGCGTCTTCCGGATCACCGACGGGCTCACCGCCGAGTTCGGCCCGGAACGCTGCCTGGACACCCCGCTGGCCGAGGCCGGAATCCTCGGCACCGCGATCGGCATGGCGATGTACGGGCTGCGCCCGGTGGTCGAGATGCAGTTCGACGCCTTCGCCTACCCGGCGCTGGAGCAGCTGTTCTCGCACGTCGCCAAGATGCGCAACCGCACGGCGGGCAGGCTCCCGCTGCCGATCACCGTCCGCATCCCGTACGGCGGCGGCATCGGCGGCGTCGAGCACCACAGCGACGCCTCCGAGGCGTACTACACCAGCACCCCCGGCCTGCACGTGGTCACCCCCGGGACGGTGGCCGACGCGTACGGGCTGCTGCGTGCCTCGATCGCCTCCGACGACCCGGTGGTCTTCCTGGAGCCCAAGCGGCTCTACTGGGGCAAGGCCGACTTCGACCCGGCGGCGGCGGTCGAGCCGATCGGCCGGGCGGTGCTGCGGCGCACCGGCACCTCCGCCGTGCTGATCACCTACGGCCCCTCGCTGCCGGTCTGCCTGGCGGCGGCCGAGGCGGCGCAGGCCGAGGGCTGGGACCTGGCGGTGCTGGACCTGCGCACCCTGGTGCCGTTCGACGACGAGACGGTCTGCCGGGTGGTGCGCTCGCTCGGCCGGGCCGTGGTGGTGCACGAGGCGAGCGGCTTCGGCGGCACCGGCGCGGAGATCGCCGCCCGGGTGACCGAGCGCTGCTTCCACCACCTGGCCGCGCCCGTGCTGCGGGTCACCGGCTTCGACGTCCCGTACCCGCCGCCCATGCTGGAGCACCACCACCTGCCCGGGGTGGACCGGATCCTGGACGCGGTCGCCCGGCTGCAGTGGGAGGACCGAGGATGATGCCCGTCGTGCGGGAGTTCCGGCTGCCCGACCTCGGTGAGGGGCTCACCGGGGCGGAGGTGGTGCGCTGGATGGTCGAGGTCGGCGAGGTGATCGCGGTCGACCAGCCGGTGGTGGAGGTGGAGACCGCCAAGGCCGTGGTGGAGGTGCCCTGCCCGTACGGCGGGGTGGTCACCGCGCGGTACGGCGAGGAGGGCGAGGAGATCGCCGTGGGCGCGCCGCTGGTGACGGTCGCGGTGGCGCCGGCGGAGGGGAGCGCTCCGCAGGCTCCGGTCGAGCCGGCCGTTGCCGTTGCCGCTGCCGGGGTGGAGCGGCCGCTGGTCGGGTTCGGGGTCGCCGAGCCGGGCCGGGGAGGGCGGCGGCGCCGGGTCGGGGCACCGGCCTCGGCCGTGGCCGTGGTGGCTCCCGCGCCGGCTGCGGCTGTGCCGGCCGGGCCGGCGGTGGTGCCGGTGATCTCGCCGCTGGTGCGGCGGCTGGCCCGGGAGCAGGGGGTCGACCTGGCCGCGCTCACCGGGAGCGGTCCGGACGGGCTGATCATGCGTGCGGACGTCGAACGGGCGGTCGCGGCCAAGGTGGCCGCTCCGGCGGTCGCCGGGCCCGCCGCGCAGGAGGGTGTCGTCCCGTTGCGCGGGCTGCGCAAGGCAGTGGCCGAGAAGCTCGGCCGCAGTCACCGGGAGATCCCGGCGGCGACCTGCTGGGTGGACGCGGACGCCACCGAACTCATGGCGCTGCGACGGCAGTTGAACGCAACGCCGGGGCCGAAGGTGAGCGTGCTGGCGCTGCTGGCGCGGATCTGCACGGTCGCGCTGGCGCGCTTCCCGGAGCTCAACTCCTCGGTGACCGAGGACGGTTCGGGCATCATCCGGCACTCGGCGGTGCACCTGGGCTTCGCCGCCCAGGGCGAGCGCGGGCTGGTCGTCCCGGTGGTGCGGGACGCGCAGGACCGCAGCACCGAGCAACTGGGCGAGGAGCTTGGCCGGTTGACCGAGGCGGCGCGCAGCGGCGCGCTCACCCCGGCCGAACTGACCGGTGGCACCTTCACGTTGAACAACTACGGGGTGTTCGGCGTGGACGGCTCCACCCCGATCCTCAACCACCCGGAGGCGGCGATGCTCGGGGTCGGCCGGATCGTCGCCAAACCCTGGGTCCACCAGGGGGAGTTGGCGGTGCGCGAGGTGACGCAGCTGTCGTTCACCTTCGACCACCGGGTCTGCGACGGCGGGACGGCGGGCGGCTTCCTGCGGTTCGTCGCGGACTGCGTGGAGCAGCCGGGGATGCTGCTGCGGCAGCTCTGAGCCCGGCCGTCGGGCGGGACCCGCGATTGCCCTGGGTGCGCGGAGGGGCACCCAGGGCAACCGTGGACCGGGGAGAGTAGCGCGTTCCGGGCCCGGGTGTCCGGGCTTCGCGCGATTCGCCGGACGAGCGGTTCGGGCGTGCCACGCTGCCTTGGCGCCAGTAGGGACAAGCCGGGTGGTGGCGCAGGGCGGCCGGAGGCGAAACGATTCTCTTGGGTACTCGAAACGTAGCGGTGAAGTCCCGCGGAACGGTCCTGGTCCGCACCGGGCACGGCTCGGCGGGGATCGCCTCCGTCCCGGGCCTGCCGGCGGCCGCGCCCGGAGGGCGCCGGGCGCGGGAGCTGACCGTCCGGCCGCCGATGCCCCTGGAC
>NZ_JBHVFE010000019.1:0-41465 GCF_042801945.1 Kitasatospora sp. NPDC057542 | reverse complement strand
ACCCGGAATTTCCGGGTGGGGCCCATTTCGTTTTTCGCCTTGGCTTATACGGGTCCGACTTATGTGTGTTTTATGTGAAGGAAAGTGTGAGATGGGGCTCATTGCCCATCTATAGGCCGTAGTTCGGGTTGCACCTAGATTGAGAGGAGCTGCCCGAAAGGCTTCTTATGCGCTACCCCTCTTCCGCCGCCCCCACCGCCGTGATCGGCGGCCGACTCGCGGCCATCGGCCGGTTCTGCTTCCGCCACCGCCGCTGGGTGCTCGGCCTGTGGGCCGTCGTCCTGGTGGTCGGCGTCCTGATCGGGGGCCGGGTCTTCGAGGGCTCGGTGGCCGGGGCCTCCTCCGCCAGTGCGGAGGCCGACCGGGGCAGCGCGGTGGTCGCCGCGGCCGACCCGGTCAAGGGCACCGTCACCGCCGTGGTGGACGGCAGGCCGGTGGACGATCCGGCGGTGAAGGCCGCCGTCGAGCAGGCCACCGCCGAGATCAGCGGCCTGCCCGGGGTCTCCTCGGCGCTCGACGCGTACGGCCCCGGCCCGGCGTCGGCCGCGCTGCACTCCGCCGACGGGACGGCGAGCCTGGTCACCGTACGGATGGCCGACACCGCGAGCACCGCTCAGACGGACGCCGTCACCCAGCGGCTCACCGCGCTGGACGGGGCGGGCGGTGCCCACGTCACGGTCGGCGGGGACCTGGTGCTCCAGCAGGAGGTCAAGCAGCAGACCGAGAAGGACACCCGGTTCGGCGAGCTGGTGACGCTGCCGCTCACGCTGATCGTCATGGTGCTGGTCTTCGGCGGGCTGGCGGCGGCCTCGCTGCCGGTGATCGGGGCGGTCGCCTCGGTGGGCGGAGCGCTGCTGGCCATGTTCGGCTTCAGCCGGATCATGGACATCGACACCAGCGTGCTGCCGATCGCCACGGTGCTGGGGCTCGGGCTCTCGATCGACTACGCGCTGCTCATGGTGAATCGTTTCCGCGAGGAACGCGGCCACGGTGCGGACATCACCGCCGCCGTCGAAAGGACCGCGGCGACCGCCGGTCGCACCGTGGCCTTCTCCGGGCTGACCGTGGCCGTCGCACTGTCGGGCCTGTTCGTCTTCACCAGCCCGGTGCTGGGCGCGGTGGCCGCGGCCGGGGTGAGCGTCGTGGTGATCGCCGTCGCCGCCGCGCTGACCCTGATCCCCGCGCTGCTCGGCTTCGCCGGTGCGCGGATCAAGGCGCCGCCCGCGCCCGTGGCGGACGAGGGGTTCTTCAGCCGGATCGTGCGCCGGGTGCGCAAGCGGGCGGTGGCGGTCACGCTCGCCTCGGTGGCGCTGCTGATGGCGGCCGGGGCGCCGTTCCTCCACGCCGACATGCGCAGCTCCGGCGCCGCGGTGCTGCCCGCCTCCTCGGCCGGCCGGCAGGTCGCCGAGACGGTCGACCATCGCTTCCCGCAGGCCGCGGCCGCGCCGATCACGGTGGTGGTCGAGGGCGGGGCGTCGGTGGCGCAGGCGTACGCGGACGAGGTGGTCGCCAAGCTGCCCGGGGTGAGCGGGGTGCGGGCGGTGAGCCCGGTGAGCGACACGGTCTCCACGATCGACGTGCTGGTGCAGGGGGACCCGCAGGGCGGGCCGGCCAAGCAGGTGGTGCAGGAGCTGCGGGGCGACCGCGACGGACTGACCACCTACGTCACCGGCGGCGCGGCCTCGGTGGTGGACTTCCAGGACGAGCTGCTCTCGCGCGGACCGTGGGCGCTCGGCCTGGTCGCGGCCGGGACGCTGGTGCTGCTCTTCCTGATGACCGGCTCGGTGGTGATGCCGGTCAAGGCACTGCTGATGAACCTGCTCTCGCTGGGCGCCTCGCTCGGCGCACTCACCCTGGTGTTCCAGGACGGCTGGTTCAGCGGGCTGCTCGGATTCAGCCCGACCGGCGGGCTGGAGACCTTCATCCCGGTGCTGGTCTTCGCCTTCGCCTTCGGGCTGTCGATGGACTACGAGGTGTTCCTGCTCTCCCGGATCAGGGAGCTGACCCTGCGCGGGCACGACTGCGTCCGGGCGGTGGAGCTGGGCGTGCAGCGCAGCGGTCGGATCATCACCTCGGCGGCGCTGCTGATGGTGATCGTCTTCGCCGGGTTCGCGCTCGGGGACATGCTGATGGTCAAGCAGATGGGCATCGCGCTGGCCGTCGCCGTCGCGGTGGACGCCACCCTGGTGCGGTGCCTGCTGGTGCCCGCCGCGATGAGCCTGTTCGGCGAGTTCAACTGGTGGGCGCCCGCCCCGCTGCGGCGGCTGCACCGGCGGTTCGGGCTGAGCGAGCACGTGGACCTGCCGGAGATCGAGCCGGCGGCGGTCCCGGCGGTGCGCGCCGAGACCGAGGGTGCCGAGACCAAGGGCGCCGAGACCGAGGGTGCCGAGCCCAGGGACGTCGTGTCCCAGGGCCTGGTGGGTTCAGCCCAGTCGGCGTAGCAGGTCGACCGCGGCGCGGAGCCGGTCCTGTTCGGCGGGGCTGAGGCGGGACTCGATCGCGGTGGCGATCCGGTGTTCGCGGCGGGCGCGCTGGTCGAGCAGGGCGGTGCGCCCGGCCTCGGTGGCGGCGATGAGCAGTTTGCGGCCGTCGGTGGGGTGGGGCTGCTGGGTGACGAGTCCGGCCTCGGTCATCAGCGCGACGGTGCGGGCCATCGACTGGTGGCGGACCCGCTGGAGTGCGGCGAGTTCGGCGACCGTGCAGGAGCGCTCGTCGCGGACCAGCAGGCCGAGGACGGCGGCCTGGTTCTGCGGCAGCTCGTCGCCGCCGCGCAGGGAGCGGACCAGGCTGCCGAGGGCGGCGCGCAGGTCGGCGGCGAGTTCCAGGGTGTCCGGGTGCGGGGCTTCGCTGGGCATGGGACGAGTCTACCGACAAGATATGCAGCCTTACTGTACAGCCTTGCTGTATGGTTTCCGGCATGCGAATCACCAAGTTCGGACACGCCTGCGTACGCGTCGAGCACGGCGGCACCACCGTCGTCGTCGACCCCGGGAGCTTCACCGACCCCGCCGCACTGGCCGGGGCGGACGCCGTCCTGATCACCCACGAGCACATGGACCACTTCGAGGAGTCCCGGCTGCGCGCCGCGCTGGCGGCCGACCCGGCGCTGCGGGTGTGGACCAACCGGGCCGTCGCGGACCGGTTGGAGGGCGTGGCGCAGCGGGTCGGCGTGGTCGGCGAGGGCGACGCCTTCGAGATCGGCGGGCTCGGCGTCTCGGTGCACGGCGAGTGGCACGCGGAGATCCACAGGGACATCCCGCGGGTACGGAACATCGGCTTCCTCTTCGACGGCCGGCTGTTCCACCCCGGTGACGCGTTCACCGTGCCGCCGCACGCCGTGGACACCCTGCTGCTGCCGCTCGCGGCGCCCTGGAGCAAGGCTTCCGAGGTGATCGACTACGTCCGGGAGGCCGGGCCGCGCCGGGCGGTGCCGGTGCACGAGGCGGTGCTCAGCCCGATCGGGTTCGCCGTGCAGACCCGGCTGGTCGGGCCGGAGGGGCCGGGCACGGGTGCGGAGCTGGCGGTGCTGGGCGAGGGCGAGAGCCTGGATCTGGGCTGAGGGGGGCGGCCCCGCACTGACGTCCCCGGCGCCGCGCCGGTAGCCTGACGCCATGCTGAAGATCGGACTGACGGGCGGCATCGGCGCGGGCAAGAGCGAGGTGTCCCGGCTGTTCGCCGCGCGCGGCGCGGTGATCGTGGACTCCGACGTGATCGCCCGCGAGGTGGTCGCCCCCGGGACGGACGGTCTGGCGGCCGTGGTCGCCGAGTTCGGACCGCAGGTGCTGCGGGAGGACGGCACGCTGGACCGTCCGGCGCTCGGGGCGGTCGTGTTCGCCGACCCGGAGCGGCTGAAGGCGCTGAACGCGATCGTCCACCCGCTGGTGCGGGCCCGTTCCGCCGCGCTGGAGGCGGCGGCCGCGCCGGACGCGGTCGTGGTGCACGACGTGCCGCTGCTGGCCGAGAACGGCCTGGCGCCGCTGTTCGACCTGGTCGTGGTGGTGGACGCGGCCGACGAGGTGCGGCTGGGCCGGCTGGTGCGGCTGCGCGGGATGGCAGAGGAGGAGGCCCGGGCCCGGATGGCCGCGCAGGCCTCCCGGGAGGACCGGCTGGCGATCGCGAACCTGGTGATCGACAACGGCGGCGGCCTGGCGGAGCTGGAAGCGCGGGTGGCCGAGGTCTGGGCGGAGCTGACGCGGCGCGCGGCGGCCTGACGGCGGTTCGGGCCGCAGCGCGGCCGGCGCTTGCGCTCGGGCGGTGCCGCTCAGGCGGTGCCGAGCGGCAGCCGGGCCCGGACGGCGAAGCCGCCCTCGGGGGTCGGCCCGGCGTGCAGGGTGCCGCCGAGGTCGCCGGCCCGGGCGTGCATGCCGCGCAGGCCGTGGCCGCCGGAGGGCAGTTCGGGTCCGGTGTCCGCCGTTCCGTCGCCGGCCGGCCCCGGGTCCGGCGGCTCGGTGCGGGAGTTGACCACCGCCAGGCGCAGTCCGTCCGGTGCGACCTCGACGGTGACGGCCACCTCGGCGGCCGGGGCGTGCTTGTGCGCGTTGGTCAGTGCCTCCTGGACGATCCGGTAGGCCGCGTACTGCACGGCGGGCCCGGGATCGGGCAGCCCCTCGGCCGGGCCGCTGACGGTCAGCCCGACCGCCAGCCCGGCCTGCCGGGACTCCTCGACCAGGGCGGGCAGCCCGCGCAGGGACGGCGCCTGGTCGGCGGAGGTGGTCAACACGCCCAGCAGGACACGCAGTTCGGTGAGCGCCTGGAGGCCGAGGGCGCGGATCAGGCCGAGCGTCTCCCGGACGGCGGCCGGGTCCTCGGCCCGGGCGACCTGCCCGGCGCCCGCGTGCAGGGTGATCAGTGAGACCCGGTTGGACACCACGTCGTGCATCTCCCGGGCGAGCCGGGCGCGTTCGGCGGCCGCCGCGCGCTCCTCGGCGTGCCGGCGGGCCTCCTCCAGCAGCCGGTTGCGCTCGCCGAGCAGCCGGTTGCGTTCGGCCAGTACGGCGACGGTGAGGGCGCGCTGGTGGGCGGTCAGCCCGAGGGCGAGCGGCACGACGCCGAAGACCAGCGGGTCCTCGATCAGGTTGGCGAGTTCGGACGGGGTGCTGACGTCCCCGAGGTCGAACGGGACGAACAGCCGCAGCTGGGCCAGGGCCGCCAGGACGTACACCGGCGCGGTGCCGCCGCGCCGCGCGGCCAGCCCGTGGAGCGCGACGGCCAGCGGGAGTTGGCCGCTCACCAGGGTGACCGCGGTCGTCGCGGCCGGGTGGCGGTGCCGCAGGACCAGGGCGAGCGCGCCGACCGCGATCAGGCCCGCGTTGGTCCCCGGCGAGGCGGTCGGCCCGAAGTCGGGGTCGTTGGCGGCGAGCGGGACGAGGACGAGCAGCACCAGGGCCGTCGGCGCGACGGCCCGGACCGGTCGGGGCAGGCGCAGCGGCGGGCCGGGCAGCGGTGCGGCTAGGTCGGCGGCCGACTGGTCGGTGGGCTGCTGCATGAGGGGCATGCTTCCACACCGGCGCGGTGCCGGGACGATCGTCGGACCGAGTGGCCGGGAAGGGACTGGTTGAAGGCGCTGGTGGGAGGAGAGCATGGCGGAATGGATGATCGTTTCTCGCCCGAGCCGCACCTCGCCGGGGCGCCGGTGGTCGAACGGCTCGCGCAGTACAGCCGTGCCGAGCAGGATGAGATCCTCGGCCCCGGGGACGACCCGTACGGCGTCGCGTACACCGGGTTGGCCTTCCTGCCCAAGGAGATCCACTTCGGCGTCCGGGCCGCCGACGGCCGGCTCGTCGCCCACACCGGACTGCTGCCGCTGCCGCTCACCGTGGGCGGCACCGACCTGACCGTGGTGGGCGTCGGCGGAGTCTGCGTCGCGCCCGACCGGCGCCACGGCGGCCTCGCGCGGGCCGTGGTCGGGGCCGGCCTCGACCACGCGCGCACGCTCGGCCACCGGTACGCGCTGCTGTTCTGCCGCCCGCCGCTGACCGCGTTCTACCGGGGGCTCGGCTTCCGGGAGGTGGCGCAGGAGGTGACGGTGGAACAGCCCGGGGGGCGGCTGGCGGAGATGCCGCTGCGCACCATGTGGGCCCCGCTGGTCGCGGGGGCCGGGTGGCCGGAGGGGCCGGTGCGGCTGCGGTCGCTGCCGATGTGAGGCGCGTTCAGGCCGTCGCGGCCGGGGTGCCCGCATCCGCGTGTGCCACGGCGGCGCCGGCCAGGGCGCGGACCATGGGGTGCGCCCGGGTGCCGTCGCCGGACAGCTCGGGCTGGAACAGCGAGGCCAGGAAGAACGGGTGGCCGGGCAGCTCCAGGATGCGCACCTCGCCCGACCCGTCGGCGCCGCTGAACCGCAGGCCGTGCGCGGACAGCCGCTCCAGGTAGGCGCCGTTGAGGCCGTACGCGCAGTGGTAGCGCTCCTGGGTGCGGGTGGCGCCGAGCACCCGTTCGGCGAGGCTGCCGGGGGCGACCGTGACGGCCCCCTCGTGGCCGACCAGGGAGCAGGCCAGCGGGGCGATCACCTGCTGCTCCCCGTCGGGGTGCTCCTCGCCGTGGACGGCCCCGGCCAGGCCGCAGACGTTCCGGGCGTACTCCAGCACCGCGTGCTGGAAACCGGCGCAGGTGCCGAGGAAGGGGATGCCGCGCTCGCGGGCGGTCCGGACGGCCGCCAGGGCGCCCGCCTCGCTGCGGTACGGGCTGCCCGGCAGCAGCCAGACCGCGTCGAAGCCGTCCAGGGCGCCGGGCTCGGCGGCGTCCCCGGTCGGGATCCAGTAGGCGTCCAGGACGAGGTGGTCGTGCTCGGCGAGGGCGTCCAGCAGGCCCGGGATCCGGGCGTGCGAGCGGACGGCGGGGGAGCGGTCGCCGACCAGGGCGACCCGCGGGGTCAGGTAGGTCATGCGGCTATCCTGGCCCCGCACCCGAGATCAGCGCCAACGATGATTCCTTAAGCTTCGATCAGATCGGTTGATGACCGCCGTGGACCCGCAGCAGCTGCGCACCTTCGTCACCGTCGCCCGCCTCGCCTCCTTCTCCGAGGCGGCTCGGGAGCTCGGCTACACCCAGTCCGCGGTCTCCCAGCAGATCGCGGCGCTGGAGGCGGACCTCGGGGCCGCCCTGCTGGTCCGCCGCCCGGTCGGCCCGACCGGGGCCGGGCAGCGGCTGCTGGAGCACGCCGCGCCGCTGCTGGTCCGGCTGGAGGCGGCGCGCGCCGACGTCGCACGCCTGGCCGGTGCCCTGAGCGCCCGGCTGGTGCTCGGGGCCACCCCGCTGGCGGTCGGAGCGACCCTGGGGCGCGCGCTCGGCGAGGTGCGCCGGGCCTATCCGCGGGCGGAGCTGGTGGTCCGGGTGCTGGCCCAGGACGTGCTGCCCGCGCGGCTCGCCACCGGCGAGGTCGACCTCGCCCTGATCGACGGGCTGGCCGCGCCCAGCGACCCGCTGCCGCTGCCCGACGTCGGCCCGCTGCGCACCGTCGCGGTGGCCGAACGGCCGGTCGCCGTCGCCCTGCCCGTCGATCATCCGCTGGCCGGGCGCGGCGGCCTCGCGCTCGCCGACCTCTCTGCCGCCCGCTGGCTGGACGCCCCCGACCTCACGCCGACGGCGGCCCGGCTGCGCGCGGCTGCGGGCGTCGACGGCTTCCGGCCCGCCACCCGCTACCAGGGCACCGACCTGCACGGGCTGCTCGCGCTGGTGGCGGCCGGGCACGGGCTCACCCTGCTGCCCGAGCCGGTGCTCGCGGCGGCGCCCGGGGTCGGGCACGCGTCGATCGCCGCGCCCAGGCTGGTGCACCGGACCGAACTCGTCCACGGCAGCCTGCCGGACGGGCCGGCGGCGCTGCTGGCGCGACTGCTGGAGGCGTCCCGGGCCGATCCGGTCCGACCGGTGGTGCCGAATCCGGTTGCGGGGGCTGTCGGTGCCGATGAAATGATCACGCGATGAACACCAGTGCCACCATCATCAGACGGGTACGGACCGAGGACTGGCCGCAGGCCAGGGACATCCGCCTGGAAGCGCTGCTGGACCCGGTCGCGGCCGTGGCCTTCCTGGAGACGCACGAGCAGGCCGCGGCCAGGCCCGACGAGTTCTGGCAGGACCGCATCACCCGGGCCGCGACGGGCCCGCACGTGGCGCAGTTCATCGCGGAGGCCGAGGACGGACGCTGGCTCGGCACGATGACCGGGCTGGTCGAGCGGCCCGGCGGGGACGGGGCCCTGGAGGGCGACGTCATCGCGGTCGACCAGGTGCACGTGGTCGGGGTCTACGTCCGGCCGCAGGCACGGGGCACCGGGCTGGCGCAGGACCTGATCCGGGCCGTCCAGGAGTGGGCGTGGTCGCTCACCGAGCCCCGGATCGAGCGGGTGCGGCTGTTCGTCCACGAGGACAACGCCCGGGCCGAGGCGATGTACCGGAAGGCCGGCTTCGAGCCCTCCGGGGTGGCGCTGCCGGTGCCCGGAGACCGGGCCGGCCGGGAGATCGAACTCGCGGTCCTGAGGGGCTGACCGCTCGGCACGTGGCCCGGGGCGTGGCGTCCGGGACGGCGAAGGTTGTGGAGACGCGGTCACCAGGCGTTCACGTCCCGGGCCTGACGGTGGTCGGCCGGTCGGTGCTGTCATGAACACAGTCGCCCGGCGAGGGGCCGGGCCGGCCCGGGAGTGCTTCCCCCATGATGCTCCGTCACCGCCTCACCGTCACCGCCTCGGCAGCCGCCCTCGCCGCCGCCGGGCTCGCCGCCGGCACCGCGCAGGCCGCCGCGCCGGCCCACGGTGCCACCGCCGAGCCCCGTACGCTCGCGGCGAGTTGTTCGCAGGCGTACCTGCCGCTGCCCGACCCGTACTGCACCCCCGGTGCGTACAACCCGGACGTCACCCAGGCGACCATCGGGCAGACCATCTGCGTCTCGGGCTGGACCGCCACCGTCCGCCCGCCGACCAGCTACACCAACCCGCTGAAGGTGCAGCAGATCGCCGCCTACGGCTACGCGGACACCAGCACGGCGGACTACGAGGAGGACCACCTCGTTCCGCTGGAGCTCGGCGGCGCCCCGCGCGACCCGGCCAACCTGTGGCCCGAGCCGCGCTACGGCAACCAGCCGGCGCAGAGCAAGGACTCCGTCGAGACCAAGCTCAAGAACGCGGTGTGCAACGGCCGGGTGGGCCTCGACGACGCCCGCAGCGCGATCGCGAACGACTGGACCACCGCGCTCGGCGTCCTGGGGCTGTGAGGCCGGCTCCCCGGGAGCCGGCGTGACAGTGCCGCCCGGGCCGTCCGGTCCCCTGTGCCGGACGGGCCGGGCGGCCGTCTGTGTGGGCGGGTACCCCGCCGTGCGGTGTCCGGGCGCCCGCGAGGTGCGGTGCCCGCCGGGGGTCAGTGCCCGTCGCAGCCCGGAAGGGCCTCGCACATCGGCGCCGTCATGCCGGTGCCGACGAACCTGTCCTCGGGGGCCTTCCAGGCGTCCTTCGGCTGGGCGCCGGCCTTGGTGGTGGCCCAGACGGCCAGCTCGCTGACCGCACCGCCGTCGCTGACCACGTACTCGTGCAGGGTGACGGTGCTGCCGTCGGCCTGCGGGACGGTCAGCACGGCGGCGAAGTAGGGGGCGTCCGGGGCGCTGTCGACCTTCACGGTGGCGCCGGGCGCGGTCTTGGCGCAGGACTTGAGCGCCTCCGTCAGGCGGCCCTCGGCCAGGTTGGTGGTCTGCTTGGTGCCGCTGCTGCGGGTCGGGTCACCGTGGAACAGCAGGGTCTGCTGGGCCGCCCAGCGGTCCCCGTCGAAGCCGACCGAGGCCTTCGCGGCGGCGGCGCCGGTGAACAGCGGCTCGTCGTCCTTGGCGATCGCGGCGCGGCACAGCTCCATGCCCTTGAACTGGACCGGGCCGGAGACCGGCTTGGCGTTGGCCGCCAGCGGCGTGTAGTGGTAACTCTCGTCCATCGGGATGCTCTTGGTGTCCATCCAGGCCTTGTCCGGGATGCCCTTGTCGGAGCCGGCCGGCTTGGTGGGGTTGGTGCTGGGCGTGGTGCCGGCGGCCCCGGCCGGTGCGGCGGTCTTCCCGGCGTCCTGGCTCCCGTTGTCCGGGCCGCAGGCGCTGAGCGCGCCCAGGCAGACGAGGGCTGCGGCGGTGGCGGTGGCGAGTCTGGTGGTGCGCAACTGACGGTTCCTCGGGTGTCCGGTGGCGTTGGTCGGGGTCGGGCGCGCACCGGCCGTGGGCCGCTGGTGCGCGGCGCCGTCCGTCCGTCCTCGCCGCCCGGTCGACCCGTGGTCGCGGGCATGCGGCATGGCAGCTCCTCCCCCCTCTGCGTACGGCCGTCGTGCTCCTCGCCCGGCCGCCCGCCCCGGGATTGAGGGGTGGTCAGGGCCGATGGCATGCCGACGGCGGTCGAAACTTATGCCACCGGAGCGCCGGTCGCCAAGCCGGGTTCCGGCCGGAGGCCCGGATTCCCTTTGGGGTCGATGGGGCTTGTGGGGCCGATGTGAACGGGCGTGGAGGGTGTGTGGGGGATTCCTGGAGCGTGCCTTCGCGTCCGTGCGCGGGCCGGGGCGGCGCATCCGGGCTGGTGGGGGCAGGTGCGCCGGGCTCGTGCGACGTTCTCGGAACGTGCGGGGGCGGGAGACCCTCGGCGCCCGGGGCCTCCCCGTTCGCGGCCGGTGCGGGCGGCCGGTCGGAACGGATGCGGTCAGCCGACCCGGCCCCCGAGGCCGGAGCGGCCCGCCGGAACGCCGTCGAGGGTGACCACGGTCTGCTGCCCGACGGCCTCGCCGAGCACGCCGGCGATCGCCCCGGTGGCCGCCGCGACCAGACGCGCGGGCGCGTCCGGGACCTGCGGCAGGTGGTAGGCCGCCTCCCGCATGCTCAGCGTGACCACCGGCGCGACCTCGTCGGTCGGCAGCCCGCCGATGCCCCGGCGGCGCTGCGGGACCCCGATCAGCTCGACCGCGACCAGGGGGCGGAACTGCTCGCCGAAGACCGTGGCGACGGCCTCGGTGAGGCCGGCGATGAGCGACCGCTCGACGTCGGGGTCGAGGGACTCCTCGCGGATGTGCAGGCTCAGGTGCGGCATGGTGGAGCTCCGTTCGGCTCGGTTCGTACCATGGGCTGGCAGGTTTGCTTTGCACGTAAAACAGCTTTGCTATCAAAGGTAACTGGGAAGGGGTGTGCGATGTCAACGCCCGAGAGTGAACCGCGCGACGTGCGGCAGCCGTCGAACGGGGAGGAGCTCGACGACGCCGTACGGTCGATGCTGCTGCTGATGCCCCGGCTGGTCGGGCGGGCCAAGCGCATTCCCGTCCCCGAACCGCTGCTCGGCTTCGCGCTGGCGCCCCGTCACCTGTCGCTGCTGGCCTGCCTGCTGCTGGACGGGCCGATGGGCGTCAACGACCTCGCCGCCCGACTGGAGGTCGCCCCCACCACGGTCAGCCTGATGGTCGGCGACCTCAGCCGGCAGGGCATCCTGGAGCGGCGCGAGGACGAGGCCGACCGCCGGCGCCGCATCGTCGCGATCGCCTCCGCCCGGCTGCCCGCCATCGAGGCCTGGCTCGCCCCGGGGGCCGCCGCCTGGCGCACGGCCCTCGGGCCGCTCAGCGCGGCGCAGCGGCGCCTGGTGGTGGACACGCTGCTGGCGTACGAGGAGGCCGTGGGGCGGGAACGGGACTGACCTCTCGGGGGGCGGTTACGCGTGGGTGCCCGGGACGCCGAGCTGCTGGGCGAGCCAGGGGAGGGCCTGGGCGAAGGCCGCGGAACCGGTCTGCCAGGTGTGCCCGCCGGAGCCGACCGCGTTCACGGTCCGGATGCCGTCCTTCCGGGCCGCCGTCTCCAGGGCCCTGGCGGACTCGATCTGGCCGTGCTCCTCGTTTCCCTGGGCGAAGTAGCCGGAGACACCCTGGTACCTGGGGTGGTGGGCGAGCACGGTCAGTGGGTCGTGGGCGGCCCAGGCGGCCGCGTCGCCGCCGTACAGCTCCTGGACGGTGTGGTCCCGGTCGCCGATGGACGGACCCTTGTCGCCGGAGAAGTCGGCGAAGTGGGTGAAGACGTCCGGGTGCTCGACGGTGAGGTCGAACGCGCAGGTGCCGCCCATCGACCAGCCGGCCACGCCCCACCTGTGCGGGTCGGTGGCGGCGTTGAAGGTCTTCTGGACGAACGGCGGGACGTCCCTGAGCAGATGGCTCTCGGCGTGGCCGTGCGGGCCGTCCACGCACTCGGTGTCCACCCGGAAGCCGCCGGTGGCGTCCACGAAGACCAGGATCGGCGCGAAGCCGTTGTGCCGGGCGGCGAAGGCGTCGGCGGTCTTCACGGCGTTGCCCGAGCGGATCCAGTTGTCGGGCGCCGCGAACTCGCCGCCGATCATCTCCAGCACCGGCAGCCTGGGCCGGTTCCGGCTGCGGAACCAGGCGGGCGGGAGGTAGACCAGCTCCTGGCGGTGGGCGAAGCCGCTGGCGGTGTCCGGTATGTCGACCTGGACGATGCGGCCGGTGCCGGTCCTGCCGTGGACCGACCCGAGCTCGTCCAGGGTGATCTGGTCCGGCAGCGGCTGCCCGCCGAGCTCACCGATCGCGTCTCCCAGGGTCGGGTAGTAGCCGGTCGCGATGTTCACGCTGTTCGCCGCGCAGAACAGCGCCAGCAGCACGGTCGGCGCCACCAGCGCCCGACGCCACCACCGGGCGCCGCGCCAGCCGAACCCGAGCACGCACAGCGCCGTGACCGCCACCCCGCTCCACAGCCACACCCCGAACGGGATCGGGTCGGTGATCCCGCTCAGCACCGGCACGGCGACGGCGCCGGCCGCGGTGGCCGCCAGCGCCGTCCCGAGCGCGAGCGGCCCCCGCTTGCGCCGCCACGCCCGGTCCCGCAGGCCCACGGCGGCCAGGAGCAGCGCGAGGGCCGCGGCCCGGACCGTCCACGGGAACCAGCCGTCGAGCAGTGAGACGTTCATGCGGCCGCAGGCTAGGGGCGGAGGATGAGAGGCCGATTAGAGGCCGGCGGATCGCCGGAAGAGCGCCGTGAGCAGGAAGGGGACACCGAACAGCGGCGAGTCGGGGCCCTGGGCGGCCATCGGGCGGATCTCCAGCGGGGTGAACTCGCGGAACAGCGATCGGAGTTCGTCCGCCGAGTAGGCCAGGCCGCCCTCCAGCGCGCCGATCCGGTAGAGCTCCGCGTCGGGCCGCTCGGAGCCGATCGCGCCGGCGGCGAAGGCGGTGACGGCGAAGTGCCCGCCCGGTGCCAGGACCCGGTCGAGCAGGGCCAGGTAGCTGACCCGGCGGTGCGGTGGGAGGTGGTGCAGGCAGCCGGAGTCGTAGACCAGGTCGTAGTGGGTGTACGGGAGTTCGGCGTCGAAGATGCTCGCCCGGTGGAACCGCAGCTCGGTGCCCGTACCCGCCTCGCGGGCACGCTCCTGGGCCCAGGCGATGGCGGTGGCGGAGAGGTCGACGGCATCCACCTCGAAGCCGAGGGAGGCCAGGTGGATCGCATTGCGGCCGGCGCCGCAGCCGAGGTCGAGCGCCCGGCCGGGGGAGAGCAGACCGCGGTCGAGACAGGAGGCCAGATTCTCGTCCGGCTTGGGCGCGAAGAACGGGCGCTCGGCGGACCGGTCCGCGTAGAACCGGTCCCAGAACGGTTCGGCCGGCGGGAAGAGGCCGTCGAGGAGGGCGAGGACGTCTTCGGTGGTGCGGATCGTACGGTTCATGCCGCCGATCCTAGGCGGGCCGGCCGATGGGCGCGCATGCGGCAAAAGCCTTTGTGTGGCGGCCTGTTGGGGCTATCCGGGGCATGAGTCGGACGGGTGTTTCGGCCCCGGGCCGCCGCGCGGCAGTGCCCCCGCCCGGGGCCGGGAAAGGCCGTTTCCGCAGGGCGAGAAGGGGCGCCCGGGAAACCGTTCCGGAATTCCGCCGAGAAAATTCCACGCGAGGAATCGAAGGACACATTCAGGCCGGACAAGTCAACGTTTACTTCTCCGAATTCCCTCTGCATAGTGGCGGGTCGAACCGAGAGGGGGCTCATCCGTGTCGCAGATCAATGACACCGCCGCACAGCAGGTGGAGCTGGAGCAGGTGCAGGTGTCCGTCATCGGTGAGCTGTTCGATGAGCGGCTCGCCGGGGCGCGGGCGCAGTTGGGGCGGGTGCTCGCGTCGGTGGCGGGCAGCGCGGGCGAGGTGTACGAGCGGGAGGTGGCGGCCGGGCGGCTGGCGGGCGAGGTGCGCCGGCTGCAGGGGGCCGAGGGCGGGCTGGTCTTCGGCCGGATCGACCTGGCGGACGGGACCGCGTTGCGGATCGGGCGGCTGGGCCTGCAACGGGACGAGGACGATCTGCCGTTGCTGGTGGACTGGCGGGCGGAGGCGGCGCGGCCCTTCTACGAGGCGACGCCGGTCCACCCGCTGGGGCTGCGGCGCCGCCGTCATCTGAGCCTGACGGGCCGTACCGTGGTCGGGGTCAGCGACGAGCTGCTGGACGGCTCGGAGCCGACCGCCGGGGACGTCGTCGGAGACGGGCCGTTGACGGCGGCGCTCCAGGAGCGGCGTACGGGGCGGATGGGGGCGGCGGTCGCGACGCTCCAGGCGGAACAGGACGCGATCGTCCGCTCCTCGCACCGCGGGGTGACGGTGGTGCAGGGCGGCCCGGGCACCGGAAAGACGGTGGTGGCGCTGCACCGCGCCGCGTACGTGCTGTACGCGTTCCCGAAGGCGGCCGAGCGCGGTGTGCTGGTGCTGGGGCCGAACGCGCGGTTCCTCGACTACATCTCCCAGGTGCTGCCCTCGCTCGGGGAGAACGACGTCGTCCTGGCGACGTGCGAGGAGCTGGCCGGCGTCGTGCCGGGTGCCGTGGACCCGTTCGAGGCGGCGCGCCTCAAGGGCGGTGCCGAACTGGCCGAAGCGCTGGCCTCGTCGGTCCGGTCGCGACAGGCCCCGGGCGGGGACTTCACCCTCCGGGTCGGACAGGAGTGGGTCCGCCTGGCGGAGGAGGAGGTCGCCGGGGCGCGGCAGGCGGCGCAGGCGAGCGGGCTCGCGCACAACCGGGCGCGCCGGCTGTTCCTGGAACTGCTGGTCGACGCCCTGACCAACGCGCTGGCCCGCGGCACGGCCGAGGCGCTGGAGCGCATCGACGCCGAGGTCGCGCAGCTCACCGGGGTCGACCTCGACCGGATGGCGGCCCGGGACCTGCGCAGCCTCGGCATCGACGACGCGCCCGCCACGGGGGCCGACGAGTTCGACGCCGACGCCGTCCGCGCCGACCTCCTGGAGGACCCGCACCTCGACCGGGCGGTCGAGGAACTCTGGCCGCGGCTCGTTCCCGGCGACGTCGTCGGTGCCCTGCTGGCCGACGCCGATGCGCTGACCGCACACCTTCCGCAACTCGGCGAAGGCGAGCTGGCGTTGCTGCTGCGCACGCCCGGCGCGCCGTGGGCCGACGCGGACGTGCCGCTCCTCGACGAGGCGGCGAGCCTGGTCGACGGGCCGCCCGAGCAGACCTTCGGGCACGTCGTCGTCGACGAGGCGCAGGAGCTGACCGCCATGCAGTGGCGGATGATCACGCGCCGGTGCCCGGGCAGGTCGATGACGCTGGTCGGCGACTTCGCGCAGGCGGGCCCGGCGACAGTGGCGCGGGACTGGAACGAGGCGCTCGCCCCCCTCTTCGGCCGCCGCTTCGACCTGCGGACGCTGACCGTCAGCTACCGGACCACGCAGGAAATCCTGGTAACCACCGGGGAGTTGCTCAGCCGCATCGCCCCTGACCAGCCGCCGGTCCGGTCGATCCGGCACGGGGACGAGCCGCGTGCCGTCGCGGTGGCCCCGCAGGGGCTGGTGGCCGATCTCGTCCGCGAGCTTCGGGCGCAGGCCGCCGCGCATCCGGGCGAGCTGCTCGGCGTGATCTGCGCGGACGGCAGGGTGGCGGAACTGGCGGCCGCGGGGGTCGAGGAGTACGCCCGGCTGGTCCCGGCCTCCGAGGCGCGCGGCCTGGAATTCGACGAGGCCGTCGTGGTCGACCCGGACGGGATCGCGGCGGCCCGCCCCACCGGCGAACGCGACCTGTACGTCGCCCTCACCCGCGCCACCAAGCGCCTGTGCACGGTCACCGCGCGGCCGGCCACCGGCGGGTAGGTGATGCGCCGCCGCGTGGGAGGTCGGTCCGGCCGACTTCCCGCGCGGGGTGGGTTGTCCCGCGCACCGGCCCTCCGAGGACTGCGCGCGAGTCCGCGACCACGTTCGCCGTGATCGCGGACGACCCCGCGGGGCGGCGAGGTCCGACGTGGACACTCCGTGCACCCGGTCCGCGGCCTGCTCGCGGCGTTCGGCCTCGACGTCGTGCGTCGCCCTGTTGCGGGGCTCCGCTTAGGATCGGTGGATGATCACCGTTCCCTCCGGCCGGGTCACCCTCTCCGACCGTCGCACCCAGCGCAGTTGGGGCGTCGACGTCGCCTCGTACCGACTGGCGGCCTGTCCGGTGACCCGCGAGCAGTACGAGGGCGCGACCGGCGACCGCCGCCCCGCGCACAGCGTCTCCTGGCTCGACGCCGTCCGTCACTGCAACGAGCTGTCCCGGCGCGAAGGCCTCGCCCCCGCCTACCGGGTGGACGGCGAGGAGGTCTCCTGGGACCGCGCCGCCGACGGCTACCGGCTGCCCACCGAGGCCGAGTGGGAGCACGCCTGCCGCGCCGGAACGGACGGCCCGCGCTACGGCCCGCTGGACGAGATCGCCTGGTACCGCGGCAACTCGGGCGAGCGGCCGCACGAGGTGGGCGGGCTGCGCCCGAACGCCTACGGGCTGTACGACCTGCTCGGCAACGTGTGGGAGTGGTGCTGGGACCGCTACGACCCCGAGGTGTACGGCAGCTACCGCGTCCTGCGCGGCGGCGGCTGGTTCGACGAGCACTGGAGCTGCCGCGCCTCGGTTCGCCGCCGCAGCCACCCGACCCTGCGGATCGACGACGTGGGATTCCGGCTCGCCCGCTCGATCGTCGAATGAAGGCGGTCGCAGTAGAAGACGCCCCCGCGCAGTTGCTGCCGCGGGCGCGCGGGCGCGGGATCGGCACCCGGGCCCAACGGCTGCCGGCGGACTACCTGTTCGCGCATTCGCCGGTGATGCGGCTGGAAGCGGAGACCGCATCCGGCGATCCGGCCGAGCAACGCGTCCTGGCAAAGCTCGGATTCGTCCGCGAGGGCGTGAAGCGGGCACAGCTCGTCCGCTCCGGAGAATGGCCTGATGTCGTTCTCCGCAGCCTGCTGCGCACCGGTCCCCGCCCGCCGCTCGGCCGAGGAACCGTCACGGCCGCCCGGCCGTTGGCGCCTGCATGAGTGATGAATCAGTGTCCCTGCGCCCGATCGCCGAGGCCGATCTCTCCGCGATCGAGGACATGCTGGACGACCCCGAGGCGCTGGGCGAGTTCCAGTGGTACGGCTGGCGGGACCCGCAGCGGTTCCGCCGTCGGTGGCTGGAGGACGGAATGCTCGGGGAGGAGCATGTGACGCTCGCGGTCGTCGCCGGGGGCGGGTTCGGCGGCTTCGTCGCCGCCAACCGCGCCGGGGTGAGACCGTCCGCCCCGTACTGGACCATGGGGGTGCAGCTGCTGCCGCGGGCGCGCGGGCGCGGGATCGGCACCCGGGCCCAACGGCTGCTGGTGGACTACCTGTTCGCCCATTCGCCGGCGATGCGGCTGGAGGCGGACACCGAGGCGGGCAACCTGGCCGAGCAGCGCGTCCTGGAGAAGCTCGGCTTCACCCGGGAGGGCGTGCAGCGCGCGGTGACCTTCCGCGCCGGCGAGTGGCGCGATGTCGTCCGGTACAGCCTGCTGCGCACCGACCCGCGACTCTAGGCGACCCCGAGCCACTCCTCGGCGAGGGCGTCCGGTGTCCGCGCCGAGGGCTTCAACCCCGCAGGTGCCACGGCAGGTTGCTGGACACACGGAGCAGGGTGTACGCCATCGGCGGGCGCGGGTCGGCGGCTGCGGCGCACAGGGGTTTCAGTGCTCGCCCCGGCGGGTCCCGCAGGTGTCGGCGGCCGGGGGCAGAGGCTCGGGTCCGTCGTCCGGGTCGCGGGTGAGCAGGTAGCGGGCGCCGGGTCCGGCTTCTGCCGCGCGGTCGGCGGCGTTGTAGAGGGCGCAGCGGGAGAGCGAGAGGCAGCCGCAGCCGATGCAGCCGGTGAGCTTCTCCTTGAGTCGTTGCAGTTCGGCGATCTGGTCGTCGATCCGGCTCTGCCAGGACTCGGCCACCTGGTCCCACTCGGCGCGGCTGGGGGCCGGGCGGTCGGGGAGGCGGTCGAGGGCGACCTTCACCTCGTCCAGGGAGAGGCCGACGCGCTGCGCGGCGCGGACGAAGGCGATCCGGCGCAGTGTGCCGCGGGTGTAGCGGCGCTGGCCGCCGGAGGTGCGGGTGGCGTGGATCAGGCCGAGGCTCTCGTAGTAGCGCAGCGCGGAGGCGGCGAGGCCGCTGCGGTGGGCGAGTTGGCCGATGGTGAGCAGGTCGCTGTGGTGCGGGCCGGGGTCGCGGTGGCCGTCGGGGCGGGCGGTCATGGAAACCCACTGTAGCCGCTTGACCTCAAGTCGGCTTTAAGTTGCACGATCGTGGTCATGACGACGAACGCGACCGCCACGACCACGACGGGCACCCGCTTCGAGGACCTGCCCGCCCTGATGAGCCTGATGACCGGCGACGAGAAGCACGGCCCCGCCGCCACCTCCACCCTGGACGCGCTCTGGGTGCTGTACGACCGGGTGCTGCGGGTGACCCCGGACACCGCCGACGCGCAGGACCGTGACCGCTTCCTGCTCTCCAAGGGCCACGGACCGATGGCGTACTACGCCGTGCTGGCGGCCAAGGGCTTCCTCGACCCGGCGGTGCTACCGAGCTTCGGCGGCTACGACTCGCCGCTCGGCCACCACCCGGACCGCACGCTGGTCCCGGGCGTGGAGATCGCCTCCGGTTCGCTCGGCCACGGCCTGCCGCTGGCCGTCGGCACCGCGCTCGGGCTGCGGGCGCAGGGCCTGGCCGACCCGGCGGTGTGGGTGCTGGTCGGCGACGCGGAGTTCGACGAGGGCTCCAACGCCGAGGCGGTGGCCTTCGCCGGGGCCTACGGACTGGACCGGCTGAACGTGGTGGTGATCGACAACTCCTCGGCCACGCACGGCTGGCAGGGCGGCATCGCCCAGCGGTTCGCGGCCGAGGGCTGGTCGACCGCCACGGTGGACGGCCGCGACCACGAGGCGCTGTACCGCGCCTATGCCACGGAGCACCTGGGCCGCCCGCACGTGGTGGTCGCACGGGTCGAGCCCAAGGGCCCGCACTGAGCACCCGGCCGCAGCCCGAGCACGCCAAGACCGAGCCCCTGAGAGGAACTTCACCGATGGACACCATGCGTGACCGCTTCGTGGACGTGACCACCCGACTGCTGGACGAGGACCCCCGGCTGGCCCTGGTGCTCGCCGACATCACCGCGGCCGCCTTCGCCCCGGCCCAGGAGCGCCATCCCGACCGGGTGGTCAACGTCGGCATCCGCGAACAGCTGCTGATCGGCGCGGCCGGCGGCCTGGCGCTCACCGGGATGCGTCCGATCGCCCACACCTTCGCCAGCTTCCTGATCGAACGGCCCTTCGAGCAGGTCAAGCTGGACCTCGTCCACCAGGGCGTCGGCGCCGTGCTGGTGAGCGCGGCGGGCTCGTACGACTGGCCGGCCGGCGGCCGCACCCACATGTCCCCGGGCGACGTCGCCCTGCTGGACACCCTGCCGGACTGGACGGTCCACGTCCCCGGCCACCCGGACGAGGCCGAGCAGCTGCTGCGCCACGCCTACGCGGACGGTGACCGCAACGTCTACGTCCGGCTCTCGGCACACCAGAACGCGGCCCCGGTGCCGGTCGAGCCGGGCCGCTTCACCACCGTCCGGACGGGCTCGCGCGGCGCGGTGCTCGCCGTCGGGCCGATGCTGGACGCGGTGCTCGCGGCCACCGAGGGCCTGGACGTCACCGTGCTGTACGCGGCGACGGTGCGCCCCTTCGACGCGGCCGGGCTGCGCGCGGCGCTCGGCGACCGGGTGGACGTGGTGCTGGTCGAGCCGTACCTGGCGGGCACCTCCGCCAACGAGGCGCACGCGGCGCTCGCCGACCGCCCGCACCGGGTGCTGGGCCTGGGCGTGCCGCGCGAGGAGCACCGGCACTACGGGTCGATGCCCGAGCACCTGGCCGCCTACGGCCTGGACGCCCCGTCGCTCCGGGAGCGGATCGGCACCTTCCTCCGGTGATTCCGCCGGGTCAGCCGGTCAGCACGATCGCCACCGTGTCCGGCGCCGTCCGCACCGCCGTCCCCTCCAGCGTCGCCGACCCGAAGGCCGCCACCACCTCGCGCCCGGCGGCCCCCAGCGGCAGCGCGGCCTCGTCCGGTCCGAGGTTGACCGCGATCCGGTACGGCCCCCGGTGCACCACCAGCCGGCCCGCCGCCTCGTCGAACGTCACCCGCACCGCGCCGAGGTCCGGGTCGGACAGTTCCGGCCGCTCGCTGCGCAGCCGGATCAGCCGCCGGTACCACGTGAGCAGTTCGGCGTGCGGGGCGCGCCGGGGCTCGGTCCAGTCGAGGACCGAGCGCAGCACGGTGGCGGGCTCCTGCGGGTCGGGGACGGCCTCGGCGGCCCAGCCGTGTGCGGCGAACTCCCGCCGCCGGCCCTGCCGGACGGCCTCGGCGAGGTCCGGGTCGGTGTGGTCGGTGAAGTACTGCCAGGGGGTGGCGGCGCCCCACTCCTCGCCCATGAAGAGCATCGGGGTGAACGGCGAGGTGAGCACCAGTGCCGCGCCGCAGGCGAGCCGGCCGGGGGAGAGGCTGGTGGAGACGCGGTCCCCGAGCGCCCGGTTGCCGACCTGGTCGTGGGTCTGGAGGTAGCCGAGCAGCCGGTGGCCGTCGGCGGGCGGGAAGGGCCGCCCGTGGCTGCGGCCGCGGAAGGAGGACCGGGTGCCGTCGTGGAAGAACCCCCGGGTGAGCGTCTTGGCGAGGGCGGTGAGCGGCTGGTCCGCGAAATCCCGGTAGTAGCCCTGGGAATCGCCGGTGAGCGCGCAGTGCAGGGCGTGGTGGAAGTCGTCGCTCCACTGCGCGGTGAGGCCCTGCCCGCCCGCCTCGCGCGGGGCGGTGGTCGCCGGGGTGTTGCGGTCGGACTCGGCGATCAGGAACAGCGGCCGGTTGGTGGCGACCGCCAACTTCTCCACCTCGTGGGAGAGTTCCTCCAGGAAGTGGACCGCCCGGTCGTCCGCGAGGGCGTGTACGGCGTCCAGTCGCAGCCCGTCGATCCGGTAGTCGCGCAGCCAGGCCAGGGCGCTGCCGATCAGGTAGGCGCGCACCTCGTCCGAGCCGGGCGCGTCCAGGTTGACCGCCGAACCCCAGGGGGTGTGGTGCCGGTCGGTGAAGTACGGCCCGTACGCGGGAAGGTGGTTGCCGGACGGCCCGAGGTGGTTGTGCACCACGTCCAGCACCACCCCGAGGCCCTTGCGGTGGGCGGCGTCCACGAAGCGCTTGAGCCCCTCGGGCCCGCCGTAGGGCTCGTGGACGGCCCAGAGCGAGACCCCGTCGTAGCCCCAGCCGTGCTTGCCGGGGAACGGGCAGACCGGCATCAGCTCGACGAAGTCCACGCCCAACTCGACCAGGTGGTCCAGGCGTTCGGCGGCGGCGTCGAAGGTGCCGCGAGGAGTGAAGGTGCCCACGTGCAGTTCGTACAGCACCGCGCCGGGCAGCGCCCGGCCGCGCCGGCCGGTGTGCGACCAGCGGAACGCGGCGTGGTCCACGGCGCGGCTGGGCCCGTCCGGGCCGTGCGGCTGCCGGGCCGAGCGCGGGTCGGGCAGCGGCGGGCCGTCGTCGAGCCGGAAGGCGTAGTCGCCCGCCGGGGCCTCGCCGGACCACCAGCCGTCCCGGTCCGGGCAGCGGGCCAACTCGTGGGCCGCGCCGTCGACGTCGACCCGGACACGGGAGGCGGCGTTGGGCGCCCACACCTCGTAGACCGGCATCAGGCCCTCCTCGTCAGCAGTGCGACCGGCAGGGCCGCCAGCAGCTCCGCCACCGCCACCGTGCCCGCCGGGAAGTTCCGCCCGGTCAGCTCGTCCGTCCACGGCCCGCCCGCGGGCAGCTCCAGCACCGTGTCGCGCCAGCCGCCCGCCCGCTCCAGCCCGTACGGCAGCCGGGTGACGGCGGTGACCACGTCGTCCCCCCGGGCGAAGGCCAGCAGGTGGTCGCCGGAGCGGCCGACGGCGTGCAACGGCCGGTAGGCGCCGAGCGGGCGGGCGCGGCGCAGGTGCAGCGCGGTGGTGGTGAGGTGCAGCTTCTCGCGGGCGAGGTCGCCGGGGCGCGGCGCGGCCGCGTCGGTGAGCCGCACGGCGAGCGCACCGAGGTCCACCACGCCCCGGTTGTCCGGGTCCACCAGGGTGTACAGCGGCTCCTCGCTGCCCTGGTAGAGGTCCGGCACGCCCGGCACGGTGAGGTGCAGCAGGGCGGCGGCCAGGGTGTTGGCGCGGGCGTACGGGGCGAGGGCGTGCACGGCGCCCTCGATCCGGGGGAGCAGCCCCGGGTTGCCGTAGACCGAGCGGGCGCGCTGTTCCAGGGCCTGCTCGTAGCGCGGGTCGGGGGTGGTCCAGGAGGTGTGCAGCTTGGCCTCGCGGGCGGCCTTGAGCAGGGCGGCGACCAGCCGGTCCGGGGCGATCGGCCAGGCGGCGACCAGGGTGTGCCAGAGCAGCCAGTCGGCGTCCCGGTCGAAGCCGGGGCCCGCGGCGGTGGACCAGGAGGCGGCCTCGGCGGCCCAGGCGTCCGGCCGCTCGGCGAGCACGGCGAGCCGGGCCCGGGCGTCGGCGCTGCGCTTGGTGTCGTGGGTGGAGAGCACCGTCATGCTGTGCGGCCAGGTGCGCTCCAGGTAGCGGCACCAGTCGTGGAACTCCTCCGGGTGCAGTCCGGGCCGGGCGGGCTCGCCGCCGACCTCGTTGAGGCCGGGCAGCGCGTTCCAGCGGTAGAAGGCGGTGTCCTCGACGCCCTTGGCGGCCACCGCGGCGGCGGTCTGGGCGAAGCGCGCGCAGAACTCGTCCTTGTCCGCGCCGCGGCCCAGCTCGCCGAGCGCGAGCGCGGCGACCAGCCGGTCGGTCGCGTCGGCGGAACCGTCCAGGGCCGCCCGCAGCTGCTCCACGGACGCCGTCGAGGGCACCTCGCCGGGCCGGGCGTACGGCCGGTACGCCGGGTAGCCGGTGAGCAGCCGGCCGAGCGACGCGCGCAGCTGCCCGGGCGAGTGGTCGGCGTGCGCGGGCTCGGCGGCGCCGATCCGCAGCGCGATCCGCACCAGTCGCTCGACCTCGGCGGCGAGTTCGCCGTCCGGCCCGGTCATGTCGGCCCGGCCGCGCCGGGCGGCGGCGATCGCGGGGTGCGGGTCCTCGCAGAGGTCCCGGACCGGGCCGCCGTGCCGGAAGGCCTCGTAGGCCCCGGCCAGCCGGCAGGCGCCCGCGTGGTCGGTGAGCACGCCGTCGATCCGGCGCAGCGCGTCGTAGCCGGTGGTGCCGGCCACCGGCCAGTCCTCGGGCAGCCGCTCGTCGCCGGTGAGGATCTTCTCGACCACGACGTACGCCCCGCCGGTGGTCCCCGACGCCCCGCCGGTGGTCCCCGACGCCCCGCCGGTGGCCGCTGCCAGGCGCCGCAGGTAGCCGCGTGGGTCGGCGAGCCCGTCCGGGTGGTCGATCCGGAAGCCGTCCAGGACGCCGTCGGCGTGCAGCGCGAGCAGGACGGCGTGGGTGGCGGCGAACACCTCCGGGTCCTCGGCCCGCAGCGCGATCAGCTCGTTGACGGTGAAGAAGCGCCGGTAGTTGAGCTCGGTGCGGGCCAGCCGCCACCAGGCCAGCCGGTACCACTGGCGGGCGAGCAGCTCGGGCAGCGGCAGCTCCTCGGTGCCGGGGCGCAGCGGCAGTTCGTGCTCGTGGTAGCGCAGTGTGCCGGCGTCCACGGTGAGCTGGTCCAGTACGGCGCCGAGCCGGTCGCCGAGCAGCGGCAGCAGCACCCGTCCGCGCCCGGGCGCGTCGACGGGGCCCGCCTGGGCGGTCCAGTCGATGTCGAACCAGTGCGCGTACGGCGAGTCGGGACCGTCGCGCAGCACCTGCCACAGCGGCCGGTTGAGCCGTTCGGGGGCGGGCACGGCCATGTGGTTGGGCACCACGTCGGCGATCAGCCGCAGGCCGTGGCGGTGCGCGGCGGCGGCCAGCTCGCGCAGCGCCGGCTCGCCGCCGAGCTGCTCGCTGATCCGGGCGTGGTCGACGGTGTCGTAGCCGTGGGTGGAGCCGGGGACGGCCTCCAGCAGCGGGGACAGGTGCAGGTGGGAGACGCCGAGCGCGGCCAGGTAGGGGACGGCGGCGGTGGCGTCGCGGAGGGTGAAGCCGGGCTGGAGCTGGAGACGGTACGACGACGAGGGGACGGTGGCGGCCGGGCGGGGCTGCGCGGGCTCGGCGGCGGGGGTCATAGCTCCATAGGTACCCGGGGGAGCCCGCCGCCAAGACCCGCTGCTGACCCGAACAGGTGACCGCCCCCGGCCGTCCGAAGATCCTGCGCGCCCCCCTAGGCGGGCCGTTGCAGCACCATCAGCGAGCGGTCGGTGAGCCACAGGGCGTCCCCGGCCTTGACCCGGGCGCCCGTGCCCGGGGCGGGCAGCCGGGGCTGCGCGGTGTCGACCACGACCTGCCACTCCTGCCCGTGGTCGGCGGGCACGGTGAACTCCAGCGGTTCGAAGTGGGCGTTGAACATCAGCAGGAAGGAGTCGTCGACGATCCGGCCGCCGCGCCGGTCCGGTTCGGAGATCGCGTAGCCGTTGAGGAAGACGGTCAGCGACTTGGCGTAGCTGGCGCCCCAGTTGCGCTTGGTCATCTCCTCCCCGGCCGGGGTGAACCAGGCGATGTCGGTCAGGTCGTCGAACCCGCCGGTGGACGGCGCGGCCGCGCCCCGCGCGCCCGGACCGTGGGTGCCCGCACCCGACCGCCCGGACACCGGCCGGCCGTGGAAGAAACGCCGCCGCCGGAACACCGGGTGGTCGCGGCGCAGCCAGATCATCCCCTGGGTGAACTCCAGCAGCCGCGCCTGCGGCCCGTCGCCCTCGGGCCAGTGCACCCAGGTGAGCTCGTTGTCCTGGCAGTAGGCGTTGTTGTTGCCCAGCTGGGTGCGGCCGAGCTCGTCGCCGTGCGAGAGCATCGGCACGCCCTGGGAGAGCATCAGGGTGGCGATGAAGTTGCGCTGCTGGCGCTCCCGTAGCGCCTCGACGGCCGGGTCGGCGGCGGGGCCCTCGACGCCGCAGTTCCAGGAGCGGTTGAAGGACTCGCCGTCCCGGTTGTCCTCGCCGTTGGCCTGGTTGTGCTTCTCGTTGTACGAGACCAGGTCGCGCAGGGTGAAACCGTCGTGGCAGGTCACGAAGTTGATCGAGGCGATCGGGCGGCGGCCGTCGTCCTGGTAGAGGTCGGAGGAGCCGGTGAGCCGGGAGCCGAACTCGGCGAGGGCCGCGTTCTCGCCGCGCCACAGGTCGCGCACGGTGTCCCGGTACATGCCGTTCCACTCCGTCCACAGCGGTGGGAAGTTGCCCACCTGGTAGCCGCCCTCGCCGAGGTCCCAGGGCTCGGCGATCAGCTTGGCCTGGGAGACCACCGGGTCCTGCTGGACCAGGTCGAAGAAGGAGGAGAGCCGGTCCACCTCGTGGAACTGCCGGGCGAGGGTGGCGGCGAGGTCGAAGCGGAAGCCGTCCACGTGCATCTCGGTGACCCAGTAGCGCAGCGAGTCCATGATCAGCTGGAGCACGTGCGGGCTGCGCATCAGCAGGCTGTTGCCGGTGCCGGTGGTGTCCTCGTAGAAGCGCTGGTCCTGGGCGAGGCGGTAGTAGGAGACGTTGTCCAGGCCGCGCAGCGACAGCGTCGGCCCCAGGTGGTTGCCCTCGGCGGTGTGGTTGTAGACGACGTCCAGGATCACCTCGATCCCGGCCGCGTGCAGCGCCTTGACCATGGACTTGAACTCCTGCACCTGCTGGCCGCGGTCGCCGGTGGAGGAGTAGGAGGAGTGCGGGGCGAAGAAGCCGACGGTGTTGTAGCCCCAGTAGTTGGCCAGGCCCAGGTCCCGCAGCCGGTGGTCGCGGACGAACTGGTGCACCGGCATCAGCTCGATCGCGGTGACGCCGAGTTTGGCCAGGTGCTCGATCACCGCCGGGTGGGCCAGGCCCGCGTAGCTGCCGCGGATCTCCTCGGGGATGCCCGGGTGCAGCCGGGTGAGGCCCTTGACGTGGGCCTCGTAGATGACGGTGCGGTGGTAGTCGGTGCGCGGCGGGCGGTCGGTGCCCCAGTCGAAGTACGGGTTGATCACCACCGAGTGCATGGTGTGCGGGGCGGAGTCCAGGTCGTTGCGGCGCTCGGGGGCGCCGAAGTGGTAGCCGTAGACCGACTCGTCCCAGTCGATGTGCCCGCTCATCGCCTTGGCGTACGGGTCCAGCAGCAGCTTGGCGCTGTTGTGCCGCTGCCCCAGGCCCGGGTTGTACGGGCCGTGCACGCGGAAGCCGTAGCGCTGGCCGGGCTGGACGCCCGGGAGGTAGGCGTGCCGCACGAAGGCGTCCGTCTCGCGCAGTTCGACGGCCGTCTCGGAGCCGTCCTCGGCGATCAGGCACAGCTCGATCCGGTCGGCGCTCTCCGAGAACACCGCGAAGTTGGTGCCGGCCCCGTCGTAGGTGGCGCCGAGCGGGTAGGGCGCACCGGGCCAGACCTGCATGACTGCTCAACTCCCTTACTGCCGACGGAAACTGGCATGTAGTCCGACAACGGCCCGACCGCCTGCCCGGACCCGGACGCTCTCTTCCCGGCCGGGCGGCCGGGCATGTGCGTGACCGCGCGCCGTGACGCACGGCACAGCGCATACTCCCCGAGCGCGTCCCCGGCGGCCGGGAGATCCGGCCCGGGTTGGGCCGAATGAGCGTCCGTCGGGCATTCGTGTGAAGAACGCGGCGGATGGTGCGGGAGGGCCCCCGGGCATCCGGCTGCGAGCGGCTCGCGGCGGGCAGTACCCTTGATCGTCCCGCCGCCCGGGCGGGCCGCCAGGAATTCGACGGTCCCCGCGCCCGCGGGGGTCAGCCGCAGCAACCAGACGAGGTGGCGCATGGTGTTCCCCGCCGGCGGCCGTGGCTCCGGGCCCGGCGGCCCCGACCGGGGCGCGGCCCGCAGCGAGGCGCCCACGGTGGTCATGCGCCCCACCCTGACCGGCCGGGCCCTGGTGCCCGCCCAGGGCGGCCCGGTCGAGATACCCGCACTGGCCTGGTCGGTCGCCGAGTGGGAGGACGCCTACCAGCGGGTCCGGCTGTCCGGCCGCGCCTACGTCTGGCTCAACCTGGTCGAACAGCGGCTGCGCGCCCTGGTCGACGAGGTGCTGCACCCGATCTACGCCCCCGCCCACGGAGAGGACTGGGTCACCGCCGCCGCCGGGCCGGCCGGCGAGGAGTGGGCCCACCGCGCCGGGGCCGTGCGCGAGGTCAGCCGCCGCAAGGGCTACCTGCTCGACCCGGCCGACGACGACCCGCTGGTCTTCCTCACCCTGCCCCAGCTGCGCGAGCTGATGGTGCAGCACTGGCCCTGCTTCGAGCCGTACCTGGCCGACCGGCGCGAGATCGAGCTGGCGCTCGACGAACTGGAAGTGGCCCGGCACGTGGTCTCCCGCAACCGGGTGCTCACCCAGACCGTGCTGGCCCAGACCGAGCGGGCCGCCGCCCGGCTGCTGGCCGTGCTGGACGGCGGCGCCGGCGGCGTGCCCGCCGACGTGGTCGAGTCCCTGGTGGCCGGCCGGTACGCGGACGTCGTCGCGGTGCACGCCGACCGCGTCCGGCTCCAGCGCGACCTGCCGGTGGAGGACCTGCTGGACGGCGCCCGGCGCCTGGACGCGCTCGGCATCGGCCTCGGCATGCTCTGCCAGAACTACACCGGCAAACGCCTGGTGCGCCTCGCCGGCGAGGGCTGCCGGGTGCGGCTGCTCTTCCTCAACCCGGCGAGCAGCGCGGTGCGCCGCCGCGAACGCGAACTCGGCCTCGGGCGCAGCGAGCTGTCGCGCTCCATCGAGATGAACATCATGCACGTGCGGCGGGTCCGGGCCCGGCTGCGGGACCAGGGCGGCTTCGAGATCCGGGTCTTCGACGAGACCCCGCGCTTCACCGCCTACCTGGTCGAGGGCCCCCGCACGACCGGCCAGGCGGGCGGCCGCCGGCAGGGCCGCGACCTCGGCGTCATCCAGCCCTACCTGCGCCGCGCCCGCGGCATGGAGTCCCCGGCCCTGGTGCTGCGCGGCGGCGCCGGCCAGCAGCCCGGCGGCACCGAGCCGGGACTGCTGGAGGTCTACCGCGAGGAGTTCGAGGGCGTCTGGGCCGACTCCCGGCCCGTGTCCTGACAAAATCCTTGGCCAGCGCGGTGGCGTGGCTGTCAGACTGCGGTTCGTGAGCACCTATGCCGACTGGAGCCTGCGCCCCGCCACGACCGCCGACGTCGAAGCCGTCGCCGAGCTGCGGGCCGAGGTCATGCGGGCCGACCTCGAACGGCTCGGCCGCTACGACGGGCACCGGGTCCGCCAACGGCTGCGCGACGGCTTCTCACCCGGGCACACCTCGATCGTGCTGGTCGGCCGCGCGTTCGCCGGCTCCGTCACCGTCCGCCCCGCCGAACAGGGCGGTCGCCTGCTGGAGCACTTCTACCTCCGCCCCGGCCACCAGGGCCACGGCCTCGGCACCGCCGTCCTGCGGCACCTCCTCGCCGAGGCCGACGCGGCGGGCGAACCCGTCCGCCTGAACGTCCTGCAGGGCAGCGCCGCCCGCCGCCTGTACGAGCGGCACGGCTTCCGGCCGGAGCACGAGGACCCGGTCGACGCCTTCCTGGTCCGCCCGGTGCCGACAGTGTGCACCGACCCGGCCGCCGAACGGCTGCGGGACGCGGCCCTGCTGTGGAGCGCCGGGGAACTGACCGCCGTCGAGGTGGTCGACACCGCCTGCGCCGCGCTCGTCGCCGGCTTCGACGGAGAGGCCCTCACCGCCCTCGCCGCCTGCCCGAACGGGGAGGCGTCCGGCCTGGTGCCGGACCTGCTGCCGCCCGCGCTCGCCGAGTTCGGACTGGCCTTCCACCCGCCCGGCGGCGTGCCCGGCAAGCAGGCCGTCCTGCGGGCGCTCGCCGCCCGGCTGCTGGCCGGCGAGTACGGGCCGCAGGACCTGACCCACCGGGTCCACAGGCGGTTCGGGCACGAATTCGACCCGGCCGACCCGCTCGCGTGCCTCGACGACGAGTACGGCACCCTCGACTGCGGCACCAGGACCAGGGCGGAGCTGGACGCCGAAGTCCAGGCCGAGGCCCGCCGGCTGACGGCGTAACGATTCCCCCAAGCCACCTGGTCCGGAGCGCGGAGCCCGTGGTAGGTGTGGCTACCGTGAAGATCACGGGGGAGGACGGGGCCGTGCTGCGCCTCGTCGACGTACACCGCACCTACGGAACCGGACCGGAGGCCGTACGGGCACTCAGAGGGGTGAACGTCGATTTCGCCCGCGGCGGCTTCACCGCCGTCATGGGGCCCTCCGGCTCCGGCAAGAGCACCCTGCTGCAGTGCTGCGCCGGCCTCGACCGGCCCGACAGCGGCCGGGTCACCCTGGACGGGACCGACCTCGCCGGGCTCGGCGAGACCGAGCTGACGGTACTGCGCCGGCAGCGGATCGGCTTCGTCTTCCAGGCCTTCAACCTGGTCGGCTCGCTCACCGCCGAACAGAACGTCGGCCTGCCGCTGCGACTGGCCGGCCGCCGCCCCGACCGCGCCGAGGTGCACCGCGCCCTCGCCCAGGTCGGCCTCGGCGAGCGCGCCCGGCACCTGCCCTCCCAGCTCTCCGGCGGCCAGCAGCAGCGCGTCGCGATCGCCCGCGCACTGATTACCCGGCCGCGGATGCTGTTCGCCGACGAGCCGACCGGCGCCCTCGACTCCACCAGCAGCCGGGACGTCCTCGCCCTGCTGCGCGACCTCGTCGACCGCGAGGGCCAGAGCACCGTCATGGTCACCCACGACCCGGTCGCCGCCGCCCACGCCGACCGCGTGCTCTTCCTCGCCGACGGCCGGATCGTCGACGACCTGCCCCACCCCACCGCCCAGCAGGTCGCCGAGCGGATGACCGCCCTGGAGACGGCGGCATGACCTCGCTCGCCACCCTGCTGCCGGTCGCCGCCGCGAGCCTGCGGCGGCGCAGGGCCGCCTTCGCCGGCTCCTACGTCGCCCTCACCCTCGGCGTCCTGCTCGTCGCCACCACCGGCAGCCTGCTGAACGACACCGCCGGCGACGACTCCCCGCTCGGTGCGCCCTCGCTGCACAAGGTGCTCCAGTTCACCGCCGCGATGACCGCCTTCGTCGCCGTCTTCGTCGTCGCCGGGACCTTCGCCTTCGCCGTCGCCCAGCGCCGCCAGGAGATCGCGATGCTGCGCGCCGTCGGCGCCACACCCCGGCAGATCGTCTGGCTGATCACCGGCGAGGCCGCCGTCGTCGCCCTCGCCGCCGCCGTCAGCGGCTGCCTGCTCGCACTGCCCGGCGCACCCGCGCTCGCCACCTGGTTGGTCGCCCGCGGCGCCGCCCCCGACGGCTTCACCGCGCACCCCGCCGCCGGGCCGATGCTGCTGGCCGCCGCCGTCGGCCTCCTCGTCGCCCTGCTCGGCGCCGTCACCGCCGCCCTACGGGCCGGCCGGGTGCGCGCCGTCGAGGCGCTCGGCGACGCCGCCGCCGACCGCAGGGTCATGACCCCGCTGCGCTGGACCTGCGCCCTGCTCGGACTGCTCGCCCTGGCCGCCACCGTCGGCTACTACCTGGCCGCGCCCACCATGCCCCCCGCCCCCGGCGACCAGCCCGACGACCCGCAGCTCGCCTCCCAGTGGGTGCTCGGCGCCGACCTGCTCACCATCACCGCGCTCGCCCTGTTCGCACCCGTCCTCGTCCCGCCGCTGGTCCGGCTGCTCAGCGCCCCGCTCACCCGGGCCGTCGCCGCCGCCCCGCTGCTCGCCCGACAGAACGCCCTCACTGCCGTGCGCCGCACCGTCTCCACCGCCACCCCGGCCTTCCTCACCATCGCGCTCACCGGCACCGTGGTCGGCTCCACCGCCGCCTTCGCCGACGCCATGACCGCCCAGAACCGGGCCACCACCGCCGCCCGGTACGTGCTGCGTCCCGGCGCCGCCCCGTTGCCCGCCGACGCCGCCCACCGGCTCACCGCCACCCGGCCCGGCCTGCACGCCACCGCCACCACCGCCACCGTGGTCACCGGCCTCGGCGCCGCCGCCCCCGCCTTCGACGACCACGGCGAGGACTCGCCCGCGAGCGTGCCGTCCGCCGCCACCGTCGTCGACGGCGACCCCGCCACCGCCTGGACCCTGCCCACCGTCGGCGGCAGTGCCGCCGACCTGCGCGGCGCCACCCTCGCCGCCTCCACCGACCAGGTCCGCGGCCACGGCTGGAAGCTCGGCGACCAGGTCAACCTGCGCCTCGCCGACGGCACCGTCACCAGCCTGCGGCTCGTCCTGGTCTACCGCACCCAGCTCGGCCTGGACGAGGTCCTGCTCAGCGGCGAGGCCACCGCCGGCCACCTGGCAGACGCCCGCCCCGCCGCCGTCCACCTCGACGCCGAACCGGCCGACCGGCTCGGCGGCACCCTCACCGACGCCCGCGACCCCGGGCCGGACCCCGGCGCCCACTACGCCTGGATCGCCACCACCACGATCCTCGGGCCCGCGCTGCTCTACGCGCTGATCGCCATCGTCAACACCATGGTGATGAGCACCGCCGACCGCCGAGGCGACTTCGACGTGCTGCGACTGGCCGGGACGGTGCGCCGCCAGGTGACGTGGATGGTCGCGCTGGAGGCCGTCCTGGTCGTCGCCACCGCCGCCCTGCTCGCCCTCGCCGTCACCGCGCTCACCCAGTACGGCACCACCGCACTGCTCAACCACCGCATCCTGGCCGGCCAGACCACCGTCGCCCTGCGGCTGCCCTGGGCGCCCCTCGGCGCGAGCACCGCCCTGTGCCTGCTGCTCGCCGTCGCGGCGAGCGTCCTCCCCAGCCGCCTCGCGCTCGCCCGCCCGGCCGGCCGGGCGGCCTGACCGGGGCCGTGCCCGGGCCGCCCCGAGCGGCCGGGGCACGGGGCACGGCGACGAGGACGAGCGGGCTCCCCCCGGCCGGGTTGTCGGTGGGGCGGGTGATGATAGGGGCTGTTTCGAGAGGCAGGACGGAAGGACACACCTGATGAGCTGGTGGCAGCAGCCACTGGTCGGCTTCGACCTGGAGACCACGGGCACCGACCCGGCCGTGGACCGCATCGTCACGGCCGCGCTCGTGGACACGGTCGGGGCCGCCCGGGTGGGGGCCGCGCACTGGCTGGTCGACCCCGGGGTGCCGATACCCGCCGAGGCGGAGGCGATCCACGGGATCGGGGACGAGGTGGCGCGGAGCAAGGGCAGACCGGCGAAGGAGGCGGTGGAGGAGATAGCCGCCGCACTGTGCGAGCGGATCGCCGCCGGACGGCCGGTGGTGGCGTTCAACGCGCCGTTCGACCTGTCGCTGCTCGACGCCGAGCTGCGCCGGTACGGGCTGGCGACGCTCGCCGAGCGCCTGGGCCGGCCGGTCGGGCCGGTGCTGGACGCGCTGGTGATCGACCGGGCCGTGGACAAGTACCGCAAGGGCTCGCGCACCCTGCAGAGGGTCTGCGAGCTGTACGGGGTGGAGCTGACGGACGCCCACGAGGCGGGCAGCGACGCGCTGGCCGCCGTCCGGGTCGCCGTCGCGCTGGCCGGGCGCTACCCGGCCGAGGTGGGAGCGGTGCCGCCCGCCGAGCTGCACCGGCGGCAGATCGACTGGTACCGGCAGTGGGCCGAGGGCCTCCAGGCCTGGCTGCGCCGCGGCAAGGACCCGCAGGCCGTGGTCGACCCGCGCTGGCCCGCCCGGTGACGGTACGCCCGGCCCTCCCCGCGGACCTGCCCGGCTTCCTCGCCCTCGCCGCCGAGGTCGAGCACTGGTTCGGCCCGATGGTCGCCGATCCGGGCTTCCACCGCGCGGTGCGCAGCAGCACCGACCGGGGCCTGGCGACCGTCGCCGAGGACGACCGGGGGCTGCTCGGCGGCCTGCTGTTCGGTGCCGGGAACGCGGGGCCCGAGCGGCCCCCGGTGTACCACCTGCACTGGCTCGTGGTGGCCGGGCGCGCCCGGGGCACCGGCGTCGGCCGGGAGCTGGTCGAGGACGTGCTGCGCCGCCACGTCCGGGGCCCGGCCACCGTCGAGGTGGTGACCTTCGGTCCGGACCACCCGGGCGCGGTGGCGAGCGGAGCCCGGGTCTTCTACGAGCGGCTGGGCTTCACTCCGGCCGAGGCCGCCGGCCCGGGCCCGGAGGGCGGTTCGCGGCAGGTCTACCGGCTGCGCGTCGACTGACGCCCGGCCGGCCCCGGGCCCACCGGATGGGCCGGGTCCGCGGGGAGGACGAAGACGTGCAGCGGGGCGGGTTGCCCGCCGCAGGGCGTCAGGCACCCTCGGGCGGGGCACGATGGTGGCCTCGGCGGTGTCCGGTGCCGGCGGGTCGTACCGGACGGTCAGCACCTGCCCGACCCGGGGCGCGAGGTGGGCCTGGACGCGGATCGCGCAGACCAGGCTGCGGGCGACGCCGTCGGGGGTCGTCCACCGAGTGAACGAGGGGGAAGCCTCGGGGCGGCCGCCGGCCGTGCTACGCGGCCGGGAAGTCGAAGGTGTACCCCTCGGCGACCATCCAGGGCAGCAGCTGCTTCAGCGCGGCCACGGTCTGGCTGCGGTCGCCGCCGCCGTCGTGCATCAGGACCACGCCGCCGGGCTTGAGCTGCTTCTGCACGGCCGAGACGATGGCCGGCGTCCCCGGACGCGACCAGTCGCGCGGGTCGACGGACCAGCCGAGCGAGGACATCCCGAGGCCCGCGGTGATGTGCTCGTTGTCACTGTTGAAGCCGCCGCCCGGGGCACGGAACCAGCCGACCTCGGTGCCGGGGCCGCCCGCCTGGACGATCATGTCCCGGGCGGCGGTGATCTCGTACACGGCCTTGTCGTGCGGGAGCTTCGCGAACGGCTGCGGGTGGTGGACGCTGTGGTCGCAGAGCCGGTGCCCGGCGGCCAGTATGCGCTTGACCATGGCGGGGTTGGCGGCGGCGTTCTGGCCTATCTCGCAGAAGGTGGCCTTGGCGTGGTACTGGGCCAGCAGGTCGAGGATCTGGCCGGTGGCCGGGCCGGGGCCGTCGTCGAAGGTGAGCGCGACGGTGCGGCCGCCGGAGGCGGTGGAGCCGATCACGGTGCCCGCCCCGGTGTGTGGGGGCGGCGCGGCGGGCGAGGACGGCTCGGCGGTCGGAGTGGCCGGTACGGTCGGGGCGGCCGACGCGGTCGGGGCGGCAGGCGTGGTCGGGGCGGCAGGCGTGGCGGAGGCCGCCGGGGCGCCCGTGGCCGCGGGCGGGTTCGACTTCGGCGGAGCCGCCGGGGCGGAGGAGGGGGCGACCGGAGCCGGGGAACCCGGTGGTACGGCGTCCGAGCCGGGGGTCGGCGCGATGGTGGCCGCCGCCGTCACGCTCGGCTGGGCGGTGACCGGGGACTGCGCCCCGGACGGCGCCGCCGCGCTCGGCGACCGGAGCGCTCCGCTGGCGGTCCCGCACGCGGCCAGCCCCAGGGCGGCGGCCACCGCGATGCAGCCCGCGAACAGCCGGCGCCGGGAGCGGGACGGTCGGGTCGGGGTGGAGGGGCGGTGGGCGGTCCGGTGCATGGCGGCGGCTCCTGAGGTGCGAGTACGGTGCCGGTCTCTCGGGTCAGGACGACTGCCCGACAGGACGCCGATCGTACGTTTCCCGGTTGCGGGCCGGACCGAACCGCCGTAAGAGTCTTCTCACACCCGCCCCGGTGGCATCTCCGTGCCGACGCGGGTAACGGAGAGGGCCGTCAGAACGGGTACCAGCGCACCTCGGTGGCCCCGTTGCGCAGCGAGTCGACCCGGCGCCGGAACTCCTTCAGCGCGGCCGGGTTGCTGGCCGCCTGCTGCGCCACCCAGGAGGCGCTGGCGGTCTCCCGGGCGCCGCGCAGCACCGTGAAGCCGGACCACTCGCGCACGTCCCAGCCGTACGCAGCGGTGAACGCCCGGTACTCCTCGGCGGGCACGCCGTACCGGTCCTGGCTGAGCGCGAGGACGACCAGGTCGTGCTCGCGCAGGTCGTTCGCCATGAACTCCAGGTCGAGCAGCACCGGCCCGTCCGGGCCGATCTGGACGTTGCGCGGCAGCGCGTCGCCGTGGATCACCCCGGGGTGCAGCTGCGGGACGAGGTCGGGCAGGGCGGCCTCGAAGGCGTCCCGGCGGTGGCGCAGGAAGGCGACGTCGGCGGGGTCGACGTGGCCCTCGGCGGAGGCCAGCCAGCGCTCGACCGGGGCCAGCAGGTCGCGCCGGCCCAGCGTGAAGGGCGGCAGCGGCAGCCGGTGCAGGGCGCGCAGCAGCGGGGCGAGGTCGACGGGACGGGCGGGCCGGACGGCGGGCGCGAGCCGGTGCCAGAAGGTGACCGGGTGGCCGTCGGCCAGCTGCGGTTCGGGCGCCACCGCGTCGTACGGGCGGACCACCGGCACGTCCTGCCCGGCCAGCCAGTGGGCGAGGGCCAGCTCGCGGTGCGCCCGGTCGTACAGTTCGGGGCCGCGGCCGACCTTGGCGACCACGGCCGGGTCGCCGAGGTCGAAGACGGCGTTCTCGCCGAGAGCGAGCAGCGTGGCCCCGTCGGGGGCGGCCAGCCCGGCCGACTCGCAGGCCCGGGCGAGCAGCAGCCGGGCGCGGCCCTCGTCGAAGGGGATCATGACTGGAGTTCCGTTCCGCCGACGTTCGTCCCGGGGGATCCCGGACGGTGATCATCATGACGCACGGACACCGGGCCCCGCGCGCTGCGGGGCCCGGCGTCGGACGCGTCCTGGGTGCCGGGAGGCTCAGACCCCGGCCCTGCGGTGGCGCGCAGCCTCCGCCGGGGCGGCCGGCTGGGTGTGCAGGGCCCGGTCGGCGCCGAGCGGCGGGACGGATTCGCCGTGCGAGAGGTCCGGCAGCCAGTTCAGCCAGCGCGGCAGGTACCAGTTGCGCTCGCCCAGCAGGGTCATCACCGAGGGCAGCAGCACCCCGCGGATCACCGTGGCGTCGATCAGCACCGCGACCGCCAGGCCCACGCCCATCTGCTTCATCACCTGCATGGACAGCGATCCGAAGACGGCGAACACCGCCACCATGATCACCGCGGCGCTGGTGACCACCCCGGCCGTGGAACGGATGCCGTGGGCGATCGCGGCCCGGGTCGGCAGGCCGCGGTCGTGGCCCTCCTTGATCCGGGAGACCACGAAGACGTGGTAGTCCATCGAGAGCCCGAAGAGGATCACGAAGAGGAACAGCGGCACCCAGGACTCCACCGCGCCGACCCCGGCGGTGCCCAGCAGCGAGGCGCCCACGCCGTGCTGGAAGACCAGCGTCAGCACCCCGTACGCGGCGCCCACCGAGAACAGGTTGAGCACCACGGCGGTGACGGCGACGGCCAGCGAGCGGAACGAGGTGAGCATCAGCAGGAAGGCGAAGGCGATCACGAAGGCGAAGACCAGCGGCATCGAGCCGGTCATCGTGTGGTTGAAGTCGTACGACCCGGCGGTGCGGCCGGTGACCGGGGCCTCGGTGCCGGGCACCTTGAGGACGGTGGCGGGCACCAGGTCCTCGCGCAGGCTCTTCAGGGCGTCGTTGCTGGTGGCGTCGTTGCCGGTGCCGTTGAGCGGGATGTCGACGGTGGCGACGTTCCGGTCGGCGTGCACGGCGACCTCCACCGGGCCGTGCATCAGCGTGCCGGCCAGGGCCTTCGCCTTGAGGTCGGCGATCGCGGCGGTCATCGCGGGGGAGTCGATGTCGGCGGCCTTGATCACGACGGTGGCGGGGCCGGGACTGCCGGGGAAGGCGGCCTCGATCTTCTGCGAGGCGGCGACCAGCGCGTTGCCCTTGGGCAGCTGCTGCTGGAAGGTCAGGTTGGCGGTGTGCATGGTGAGCATCGGCGCGGCCAGGGCCAGCAGGAAGGCGCCGGCGAGCACGGTGGCGGCCAGCGGGCGGCGCAGCACCGGGGTCAGCACCGCGTTCCAGAACCGTCCGCCGGTCTGCGCGGCGTCCGGCCGGCGCAGCTTGGCGAGGAACGGCACCCGGCCCTTCTCCACCCGGTCGCCGAGCATCGACAGCAGTGCGGGCAGCACGGTGAGCGAACCGAGCACGGCGGTGATCACGACCACGATGGTGGCGTAGGCCATCGAGCGGAAGGTGGCGATCCCGGTGAGGAACATCCCGGCCATGGCGACCACCACGGTGACGCCGGAGACCAGCACCGCCCGGCCGCTGGTGGCGGCGGCCACGGCCAGCGCGGTGGCCGCGTCCCGCCCGGCGGCCCGTTCCTCGCGTTCGCGGCGCAGGTAGAAGAGGCAGTAGTCGACGCCGACGGCGAGGCCGACCAGCAGCATCACCGAGCTGGCGTCGTTGCTGGTGTGCAGGAACCCGCTGCTGAGCGCGACCAGTCCGGCGGCGGCGACGAAGGCGGTGAGCGCGAGCACCACCGGCAGCACGGCGGCGACCAGCGCGCCGAAGGCGACCAGCAGGATGCCGAGGGCGAGCGGCACGGCCGTCCACTCGGCGCGGGCGAAGTCGTTCGTGAACTGGTCCTGCATCCACTTGCCGGAGCTGGCGTCGCCGAGCTGGACCACGGTCAGGTCCGGGTTCTGCTTCTGCACGCCGGCCACCGCGTCCAGCACCGACTGGACGTGCTCCACCGCCTCGGTGCTGTCGCCCTTGAGCGTCAGCATCACGAGCGCGGAGTGGCCGTCCGCGGAGACCGCCTTGGTGTCGTACGGCGAACGGACCTCGGCGGCCCGGCCGGTGCCGTTCACGGCGGCGATCACCTGGCCGACGGCGGCGCGGAACTCCGGTTCGTCGGCGCTGCGGGTGGAGCTCTGGACCAGGACGGTCTCGTTCGCCGGGCTCTTCAGCCCCGCCTCGTCGAGGATCCGCGCGGCCCGGGAGACCTGTCCGGGGATCGACTCGGCGTCGGTCACCTTGGTGCTGCCGTGCACGGTGCCGAGCGCGGCGGCCAGGACGACGAAGAGCAGCCAGCCGAACACGGCGGTCTTCCGGTGCCGGGCGCTCCAGGCACCCATCGCGGCCGCCAGGCCGAGTCTGGACTTCACGGGCTTCACGGTGGTTCCCCCCTGGGAGAGCGGCGGTCGTCGCCGGACGGGAGCGGCGGCGGCCCTGGGTCGGGAGAACCGCCGGTCGGGGTGCGCCGGGTGCGGTCCGGCGTCCCGATCGACAGTAGGGAAGCGGGGGTTGACGGGTAATCCGGCTGGCGGGTGGCCGTTTCCTGGTGCTCTCCTCGGGGCCGGGGTGGGGTTTTCCCTACCCCGGGACCCCGAGATCTCCTCCTGGGGGGTAGGGGGTGCGCCTCCACCCTGAGGGGGAGAAGTCTCCACCCGGAGCACGAGGTCAACGGGGTTGCGCCCGGGAGAAACTGGAGCGGGGCCGCTTCGGGGCGGCCGCGGGGGTTGAATGCAACGGGGGCTCCTTGCCGGGCGGCAAGCAAGTACTCGTAGGATGATGCCCCAGACCTACTTACCTGCCGACCGGCAAGGGAGTGTCCACAGCACTCCGCGCGCCGGTCCTGCCGTCGCCCAGCGTCCCGTCCCCCAAGGGCTGCGGTGAACCATGCCCAGGAGGCATCGAGCATGTTCCACCGACTAGGACAATTCGTCGTTCGCCGCCCGTGGTGGGTGATCGGCGCATGGCTGATCGCCGCGGTCGCGATCATCGCGACCGCCCCGCCGCTGAAGGCCAACTCCGATGAAGCGGCCTTCCTGCCCAAGCACTACGAGTCCATCCAGGCCTCGGAGGTCCAGCAGAAGGCCTTCCCGTCCAACGTCTCGCCCTCCGCGCTGCTGCTCTTCGAGCGCACCGACGGCGGCAAGCTGGACGACGGCGACGCGGCGGCCATGACCAAGGTCACCCAGGGCCTGGCCGACAAGAAGATCCCGCTGGTCGAGATGGTCGCCCCGGTCTCCGCGGCCTCCTACTCCCAGGATCACAAGTACGCGATGTCGATGGTCTCCATCGACAAGACCAAGATGCAGACGGACGAGTTCACCGACGCCGCGAAGAAGCTCCGCGACGAAGGCACCGCACTCGCCTCCGGCAGCAACCTGAAGTTCCAGGTCGGCGGCCCGGCCGCGATGAACCTGGACCAGAAGGACGCAGGCAAGACGGCCGGCATGCTGATCGGCCTCGGCACGGTCGTGATCATCCTGCTCACGCTCGGGATCATCTTCCGCAGTCCGATCATCGCGCTGCTGCCGATCCTCTCGGTGGTCATCTACTCGATGGTCGCCAACGGCCTGATCTCGGACGCCAGCAAGGTGTTCGGGCTCAAGGCCGACAACTCGATGGAACAGATCCTCACCGTCGTGCTCTACGGCGTCGGTACCGACTACTTCCTGTTCCTGATGTTCCGCTACCGCGAGCGGCTGCGCGCCGGGGACGACCGCAAGCAGGCCGTCGCCAACGCGGTCGGCCGGGTCGGCGAGGCCATCGCCTCCGCCGCCGGTGCCGTCGTGGTCGCCTTCGCCGTGCTCGTCCTGTCCAGCCTCGGCATGTTCAAGGCGCTCGGCCCCTCGCTGGCGATCGCGGTGGCCGTCACGGCGATCGCCTCGGTCACCCTGGTGCCCGCGATCCTCTGCCTGATCCCGGAGAAGGTCCTGTTCTGGCCCTCCAAGGCCTGGCAGCGCGAGCCGTCCAACGCCCGCTTCGCCGCGATGGGCCGCGGTGTCGGCCGCCGTCCGGCCGCCGCAGCCCTGCTCTCCGGCCTGGTGATGGTCGGCCTCGCGGTCGCCGCGCTCGGCTACCAGGGCACCTTCGACATGGCCGGCAGCTCGATGCCGAAGTCCAAGGAGTCGATGGTCGTCCAGGAGACCATGGTCAAGGCCTACTCGGCCGGTGCCGCCGACCCCGCCCACATCTACCTGACCAGCCAGAACGGCAACAGGATCGACGTCGCCGGCCTCAAGGGCTACGTGGAGGACCTGGGCAAGGTGAGCGGGGTGTCCAGCGCCGCCATGCCGGACCCCGACCACGGCGTCAGCAAGGACGGGCTCACCGCCGACATCACCGTCGTCCTCAAGGACGAGGCGGCCAGCAACAAGGCCATCGACACCATCGGCGAGGTCCGCAAGGTCGCCCACGACCACGCGCCCGCCGGCACCAAGGCCTACGTCGCCGGCACCACCTCCGTGTACAAGGACATCAACACGGCGATGGCCCACGACTACAGCCTGGTCTTCCCGATCGCCGCGGTGCTGATCATGGTGATCCTCGGCCTGCTGCTGCGCAGCGTGGTCGCCCCCTGGTACCTGATGGCCTCGGTCGGCCTCGGGTTCGGCGCCACCCTCGGTGCCACCACCCTGCTGTTCCAGAACATCAAGGGTGAGCAGGGCCTGATGTTCATGCTGCCGATCCTGATCTACCTGTTCGTGGTCGCGCTCGGCACCGACTACAACATCCTGATGATCGCCCGACTGCGCGAGGAGGCCCGCGAGGGCCGCAGCCCCCGCGAGGCGGCGAGCCAGGCGATCCGCCACGGCGGTCCGACGGTGGCCGCGGCCGGCTTCATCCTGGCCGCGACCTTCGGCACCATGCTGCTGGCCGGAAACACCCTGATGAGCGAGATGGGCTTCTCGATCGCCATCGGCATCCTCATCGCGGCCTTCGTGATGGCGATGTTCTTCACCCCGGCGCTCACCGCGCTGCTCGGCCGCCGCGCCTGGTGGCCCGGCCACGCGGACACCCCGAGCCACGGCCACGGCGAGGGCCCGGCCCCGCTGACCGGTGCCCACGGGGTGCCGGAGCCGGCCGGCCGGCGCTGACCCGACCGGTGCGTACAGGCGGCGTCCCGCTTCGGCGGGGCGCCGTCTGCCCCATTTGCGGAGCCACCAAACGTGATCTGTAGGGCGGGAAAATCCCCGGTCAACCATGGTGGCACCGTGCTACAGTCGAAGCAGTTGCAGTTTTGGTTCCCATGAACGTGGTGTGCGCCTGCTGGTTCCAACCGACAGGCGCATTTGTTTTGTCCGGTGTTTCAGTCTCCGGATGGGGATCGCGGCTACTCCGGGATTCACGAGGTGTGGATCCCTGATGCCCCAGTAGGAGGAGACGGTTATGGCTACCGGCACCGTGAAGTGGTTCAACAGCGAAAAGGGCTTCGGCTTCATCGAGCAGGCCGAGGGCGGCCCGGACGTGTTCGCCCACTACTCGAACATCCAGGCCAATGGCTTCCGTGAGCTGTTCGAGGGCCAGCAGGTCGAGTTCGACGTGACCCAGGGCCAGAAGGGCCCGCAGGCCGAGAACATCCGCCTCGTCGGCTGATTTCAGCCCCTGCGCTGACTCGCGATCTGCGAAGCGAGGGCCCGCACCTCACCGGTGCC
>NZ_JBHVFE010000018.1:0-41918 GCF_042801945.1 Kitasatospora sp. NPDC057542 | reverse complement strand
CGCCCAGCGCTGACGCCGCCGCCGGACCCGCCCCCAGGAGGAGTCCGGACCACGAAGGGCAGACCAGGCATGGACGGCGGGCAGTCGGTGCAAGCGGTGAGAACGGCGGCGGGCTTCGGCGAGCTGCTGCGGCTACGGCGCGAGCGGGTCGGACTGACCCAGCAGTGCCTGGCCGATCACGCGACCCTGAGCGTACGGGCGATCCGGGACATGGAGAGCGGCCGGGTGCGCCGGCCCCGCAACGAGACCGTCCGGCTGCTGGCGGACGCGCTGCGGCTGGAGGGCCGCAGCCGGACGGACTTCGAGGAGGCCGCCCGCCGGCACCCGCTCGCGGACGAGCCGGTGGCCGAGCCGGCCGCCCCGCCGGTGGCGCGCGGGGCGATCGTCGGCCGGGAGGCGGAGGCCGAGGTGCTGGCCGACGCCTTCGCCGTGCACGGGGACCGGCTGGTGTCGCTGGTGGGCCTCGGCGGGGTGGGCAAGTCCCGGCTCGCCCTGGAGGTGGCCCGCCGGCTGCACCTGGCCGTCCGCTGGTCGGTGCGCTGGGTGGACTGCGGTGGTGGCCCGCACCCCTGGCGCGGACGGCTGGACGACCTCGTCCGGGACATCGGCGACCGGCCCGCCCTGCTGGTGCTGGACGGCGCCGACGGCGGGGTGGACGCCGGGCAGCTGGACGGGCTGTTCCACCACTGCCCCGGGCTGCGGGTGCTGATCACCGCCCGGGAGGCCCGGCCGCTGCCCGGCGGCCAGGTCATCCCGCTCGCGCCGCTGCCCGTCCCGGCGCCCGAACTCGATGCCGAACCGGAGGCGTTGGCGCAGGTCGGGGCCGTCCGGCTGTTGCTGTCGCACCTGTGCCGACTGCGTCCCGGCTACACCCTGGAGCGCTCCGAGGCGCCCGCCGTCGCGGAGCTGTGCCGCCACCTGGACGGCCTGCCGGGCGCGTTGGAGCGGGCGGCGGGGTGGGCGCTGGTGCAGTCCACCGCCCAGTTGGTGGCCCGGCTGGGGGCCGTCCCGTTCACGCTGGCGGCGCCGCCGGTGGTGTTCGGCGCGCGCGGTGACCTGCGGGACGAGGTGGAGCCGGCCATCCGGCAACTGACGGACCGTCAGCGCGCCCTGCTGGAAGTGCTCGTGGACGAGCCGGGGGACTGGTCGGGGGAGGATGCGGTGGTCCGCAGCGGCTGGGCGCTGCAGACCTGCCTGGCCACGGTGCACGAACTGCTGTCGCGCGGGCTGATCCGTAGTGTGCCCGCCCGGGACGGCGTGCGCTTCACGGTGCTCAACCTGTGCCGGCGCCTCGTCCGGGAGGAGCCCGCGGTCCGGCTCGGTTCGGGCGGGGACGTTCCGCTGCTGGCCGTCGCGGGCTGACCGTCGAGGGGGCGTGCGTCGCGGGCCGGCCGGTGCGGACCGGCCGCGCCGCGCCGCGGCGGCCGGGCGCCGATCCCGCCGATCCCGCAGATCCCGCTGATTCTGCCGCTTAATGCCGCAGGAGCTGCCGCTTGCCGGGCCCGATCGTTCCTAGCGTTCTCCGTGGGCGGGGCCGCCGCGACACGCGCGCCGGAATGCCATCGACGATCTCTACCGATGAGGGCTGAGTTGTGGAGCACGGAAATGCCGAACAGAACGGTCTGGACGTCGTCGTGACGACGATGGCCTCGGATTCGCACACCTGGAACCTGGTGTTCCTCCAGTTCCTGCTGGAGGAGATGGGCCACCGGGTGACGAATCTGGGCGCGTGCGTCCCGGACGCGCTGCTGCTCTCCGAATGCCGCCGGACGGAACCGGACCTGATCGTGATCAGCAGCGTCAACGGGCACGGCCACCAGGAGGGCCTGCGGGTGATCCAGGCCCTGCGTGCCTGCCCGGAACTGCGGGGCACCCCGACCGTCATCGGCGGCAAGCTCGGCATCGCCGGAGCCGACGACCCCGACCGCGAGCGGACCCTGCTGGCGGCCGGCTTCGACGCGGTCTTCGAGGAGGGCGCCGCGGTGGCCGGGTTCCGCGAGTTCGTCGGCGGACTGCGCTCCAGGGTCCTGCTGTGACCGGTCCTGCCGGGTCGGGTCCTGCCGGGACGGGCTTCGGCGCGTTCGTGGCGAAGGCCGCCGAGGCCGGCGCCCTCGTGGTCCAACCCCGGATGGGGATGGCGGACGCGGCCCGGATGCGGGAGGGCCTGCTCGCCACCCGGGCGGCGGCCGCCGTCACCGTCGGCACCATCACCCTGGACAGCTACACCCGCACCGGCGACCTCGCGGCCGCGCGGCGCGCCCTGGCCGTCGGGGCGGGCCTCAACGGCTACCCGATCGCCACCCACCCGGTCGAGGTCACCCGGGCGGTGCTGCGCGGAGTGGCGGACGCGGGCTTCCCGGTGCAAGTCCGGCACGGCTCGGCCGCACCGGAGCGGATCTTCGAGGCGCTGCTGGCGGCCGGTCTCGACGCCACCGAGGGCGGACCGGTCTCCTACTGCCTGCCGTACGGCCGCACCCCGCTCCACGAGGCGGTGGCCCGCTGGCGGCGCAGCTGCGAACTCCTGGCAAGCATCCGGGAGTTCGGTGCCGAGCCGCACCTGGAGACGTTCGGCGGCTGCCTGATGGGACAGCTCTGCCCGCCCTCGCTGCTGATCGCCGTCAGCGTGCTGGAGGCGCTGTTCTTCCGTCGGCACGGCCTGCGCAGCATCTCGCTCAGCTACGCCCAGCAGGCCAACGCCCGCCAGGACGAGGAGGCGCTGGCCGCGCTCGGCCGGATCGCGGGCGAGCTGCTCACGGACGTCGACTGGCACCTCGTGGTGTACGCGTACATGGGCGTGTTCCCGCGCTCGCCCGGCGGCGCGCGGCTGCTGCTGGAGGACGCGGCGCGGCTCGCGGTGCGCGGCGGCGCGGCCCGGCTGATCGTCAAGACCACGGCCGAGGCGCACCGCATCCCGACCGTCGCCGAGAACGTCCGGGCGCTGGAGACCGCCGCCGCGGCCGCCACGGCGGAGCGGGCCCGCCCGCGGCCCGCCGCGCCGCCGGACACCGGGATCGAGGCCGAGGCCAGGGCGCTGATCGGCGCGGTGCTCGACCTGGACGCCGACCTCGGGCGGGCCCTGGTGCGGGCGTTCGCGGCCGGCTACCTGGACGTGCCGTACTGCCTGCACCCCGACAACGCCGGGCGGACCCGCAGCTCGCTGGGCCCGGACGGGCGGCTGCACTGGTCCGCCGTCGGCTCGATGCCGATCGCGGGGCTCGTCGAGCGCGGCCGCGCGCCGATCCTGGGCTCGGCCGGGCTGCTGGCCGCCCTCTCCCACGTTCAGCGGGGCTACGACGGCCGGGCCGCGTATGCGTCCGCATCCGTGACCGCGGCCGCGGCCCGAGGCCTGCCCGCGGTTCGCTGACACGCCCGGCGCGCCGACGCGCCGGCCGAGCCGCCGGGCCGTCCGCCCGGCCGGCGCTCCACGACAGACGACCGCCCGCGCTCACGACGGCGGACCACGGACACCCCGAGAGAAGAGGACCCCGACCATGCCCGACACCACGCCCCTGCCCCCGACCGACCCGGGGCGGCACCTGACCGCGCCGGCCACCCGCAGCGCGCTGCGGATCCAGCAGCACCTGCTGACCGCCGCCCGCGAGTTCCTGCGCGGACGGGGCTTCACCGAGCTGCTGCCGCCGATCATCGGCCCGGTCACCGACCCCGGCGCGCGCGGCTCCAAGCAGGTGGACATCGACTTCTACGGCCACCGCTACAAGCTGATGACCAGCGCGATCCTGTACAAGCAGGCCTCGCTGCTCGCCTTCGACAAGATCTTCTGCATCGCCCCGAACGTCCGCCTGGAGCCGCTGGAGACCGCCGGCACGAGCCGGCACCTGGCCGAGTTCCACCAGCTGGACGTGGAGGTCGCCGGTGCGAGCCGGGACGACGTCGTCCGGCTGGCCGAGGAGCTGGTGGTGCACACGGTCGGCAGCACGGTGCGCGAACTGCCCAAGGAGTTCGCCGAACTCGGCCGGGACCCGCAGGCGTTCGCCGACCTCCTGAAGGGATCCTTCGGCCGCGTCCGGCACGCCGAGGCGGTCGCCGAACTGCGCGGCATCGGCCACCCGCAGAGCGCCGAGGCCGAACTCGACTGGGAGGGCGAGGCGTTGCTGTCCGCCCGGCGCGACCGGCCGTTCTTCGTCACCGACTACCCGAAGGGATCGCGCGGCTTCTACGACCGCGAGCACCCGGACGACCCGGGCCTGCTGCGGAACTTCGACCTGCTCGCGCCCGAGGGCTACGGCGAGCTGTGCAGCGGCAGCCAGCGCACCAACGACTACGCGGAGATCATCACCCGGATGAGGGAGACCGGCGAGAACCCGCAGAAGTACCGCTGGTACCTGGACCTGGTGCGCGAGGGCGTGCCGGCCAGCGCGGGCTTCGGCATCGGGGTCGAGCGGCTCACCCGGTACGTCGCCGGGCTGGACGCCGTCTGGCAGGCCAGCGCGTTCCCCAAGGTCGCGGGGGTGGTCTCGCCGTGAGCGAGCGGAGCGAGCTCACCATTGAGAGGGGCGAGTGGGCGAACGCCCCTGCCGAGCGCGGCGAGGTGGGCGGCGTGAGCGAGCGGAGCGAGCTCACCATCGAGAGGGGCGAGTGGGCGAACGCCCCTGCCGAGCGCGGCGAGGTGGGCGGCGTGAGCGAGCGGAGCGAGCTCACCATCGAGAGGGGCGAGTGGGCGAACGCCCCTGCCGAGCGCAGCGAGGTGGGCGGCGTGAGCGACCTGACCGCGCCCGATTTTCCGGAGGAGGAGGTCCGGCGGCGGGCCCGTGCCGGGGCGGCCGCCGCGTTCCCTCCGGCCGAGGAGTACGGGCACGTGCTCTTCGGGGCCGGCCGGCCCGAGCAGGCGGCGCCGCCCGACGCCCTCGACGCCCTGCGGATCGTCCCGCCGCTGTTCCTGCCGCAACGGCTCGCCAAGCTGATCGACCTCGGCCGCGAGCCCGACTACCGGGACGTCGAACTCGCCACCACCGTCGGCGGATTCGCCTCGGCGCTGCCGGTGTACGTCTCCGCGACCGGCTCCACCCGGGCGGCCGGCGGTGACCTCGGGCTGGCCCTGAGCCGGCAGGCCGGGGCGCTCGGGATCCCGATGGTGATCGGCGAGAACGTGGTGCCGGTCAACGGCTACGGCCGGCTCGGCGAGGCGGCCGACCGCACCCTGCTCGGCCGGCTGCGCGCCTACAGCGAGGAACTTCCGGACGGGCTCGGCGGCGTGGCCGTCCAGCAGAGCACCGAGGACGCCGACGCCGAGGTGTGGAACCTCGTCCACAGCGATCCGGCTGCCCTTCCGCTGCTCGAATCCGGGCGGCTGGCCTTCGAGTTGAAGGTCGGCCAGGGCGCCAAGCCGGGCCTGGGCGGGATGACCGTGCTGGACGCGGATGCCGCCGCCGCGCTCGGCGACCGCTTCGGACTGGATCCGCTGTTCGGCGACGGGCGCGTGCTGCGCGCCGCCACCCCGGGCACCTTCACCGCGGAGATCCTGCGCCAGCAGATCCGGCTGATGCGCAACAACTACCCGCGGGTGCGGATCTGGGTGAAGCTCTACCCCGGCCGGGACGTGGCCGAGGCCGCCCGGGTGGCGCACGAGGCCGGGGCGGACGCCGTCGTGGTGGACGGCGCGGAGGGCGGTACCGGCTGGGCGCCGGGGGTGTTCCTGCCGCACGTCGGCCTGCCGCTCGCGGAGTGCCTGCGCCGGCTGGCGGCCGCGCCGCCGCCCTCCCTGCTGGTCTCCGGGCGGATCTGGGAAGGCGCCCGGGCGGTCAAGAGCCTGGCGCTGGGGGCCCGTGCGGTGGGCCTGGGGCGGGCGGCGCTGCTCGCTGTCGCGGAGGACCCGGAATCCGGGCTCCGCCGTTTCACGGAATGTCTCTCGCTGGAACTCCGGATGCTGATCAGTGCGCTCGGGAAATACGCTCCGCAGGCCCTGGACCGGGAGGACGTCTGGTCCCCCGAGGGGTCCGGAATTCCGGTCGGCCGGTAGTCGACGACCCGCGCGGAATTCGGCACCGAGAAACTGCCGATTTCCTTCCCGTTCTTCTGCCGATAGGGCCGTCGAATTCCTCCTATCGTCAATCTCGTCGCCGTTCTCTCTCACGATCTGGGGCTGGATGATGTCCTCACGCGGTTTTCCCGTCGAATTCACGGTGCCCGCATTCGCGCCGTTCGCCTCCGCCGCCGCCCGCTTCCCGGAGCGGCCCGCCGTCCGGGCCAGCGGCCGGACCGTCAGCTACCGGGAGCTGGACGGCCTGACCGCCGCCCTCGCCGCCCGGCTCGCCCCCGGGCGGACGGTCGCCGTCACCGGCCGCGACCGGCTGGACCACGTGGTCGCGCTGCTGGCGGTCCTGCGGGCGGGGGGCACCTACCTCCCGCTGGACCGGGAGGCCCCCGAGGAGCGCAACCGCTGGATCGCCGAGGACGCCGGCGCGGACCTCGCCTTCGACGGCGAGGAGATCACCGGGCTCGGCGACGGGACGGGCGTGAGCGCGGGCGCCGGCTACGTCATCTACACCTCCGGCACCACCGGCCGCCCCAAGGGCGTGCACGTGCCGCTCGCCGCGCTCACCGGCCACCTGGCCGCCGTGGTCGAGACCTTCGGCCTGACCGAGCACGACGTGGTGCTCCAGTTCGCCCGCCCGACCGTGGACGTGGCCGTGGAGCAGGTGCTCGGTGCGCTGTCCGCCGGGGCCTGCCTGATCCTTCCGGAGCAGCGACTCCTCGCCCCGGCCGCGCTGCTGGACCTGCTGGACGCCGAGGGCGTCACCGTCGCCAACCTGGCGGCGGGCTACTTCCAGGACGTGGTGGCGGCCCTGGGCGGCCGGGTGCCGCGCACCCTGCGGCTGATGATCTCCGGCAGCGACAAGCTGGAGCCCGCCACCGCCGCCGCCTGGTGGTCGGCGACCGGGGTGCCGTTGCTGAACGCGTACGGGCCGACCGAGACCGTGGTCACCGCCACCACCCACCGGTCGGCCGGTGATCAGTCGCAGGCCCGCGTGCCGATCGGCATCGCGGTCGGCGGGCGGCGACTCCACGTGCTCGACGAGAAGCTGCGCCCGGTGCCGCCCGGCGAGGCCGGTGAACTGTACGTCGGCGGGCCGCTGTTGGCCTCCGGCTACCTCGGCCGCCCCGGCCTCACCGCCGGCCGCTTCGTCGCGGACCCGTTCGCGGCACCCGGCGCGGAAACGGGCCCGCACGGAGCCCGGGGCGCCCGGATGTACCGCACCGGCGACCTGGTGCGCCGCACCACCGAGGACGGCCCGCTGGAGTTCCTCGGCCGCAGCGACCACCAGGTGAAGATCCGCGGCTTCCGGGTCGAGCCCGGCGAGATCGAGCAGGTGCTGGCCGGCCACCCGGGCGTCACCGGCTGCGTGGTGGTCGCACACGAGGGCCGGCTGGCCGCGTACGTCACCGGCGCCGCGCCGGGGTACACCGAGGCCCGGGCCTGGCTGGCCGAGCGGCTGCCCGAGCACATGGTCCCGGCGACGCTGACCGCACTGGAGGCCTTCCCACTGACGGCCGGCGGCAAGGTGGACCGCGGGGCGCTGCCCGCGCCGCGGACCGTGCCGGAGGGCAAGCCGGCCGGCCGGCCGCCGCGCACCCCCGCCGAGCAGCTGATCGCGGCGGTCTGGGCGGACGTGCTCGGGGTGCCGGAGGTCGGCGCCGACGACAACTTCTTCCACCTGGGCGGCGATTCGCTGACCGCCGTGCGGGTGGTGGGCCGGGTCTTCGACGTCTTCGGCATGGTGTCGCCGTACACCATCTTCGACGCGCCGACGCTGGCCGAGTTCGCCGCCGCGGTGACCTCCGCGTCCGGCGGCGAGCGCCCGGCCCTGACCAGGAGCGGTGCCACCGGGGCTCCGCTGTCCAAGTTCCAGCGCGGCCTGTGGTTCCTCGACCAGTGGAACCCGGACGCCCCGACCTACGTGGTGCCCTGGGTGTTCCGCTTCTCCGGGCCGGTCGACCCCGAGCTGCTGCGGCGGGCGCTGGCGGGGGTGGTGGTGCGGCACGAGAGCCTGCGGACGACCTTCGAGCTCGCCGAGGACGGTCCGCGCCAGGTCGTCCACCCCGCCGTGGAACTGCCGTTCACGCTCACCGAGACCACCGCCGACCGGGTGGACGCCCTGGTCGCCGAGGCCGCGCTGGAGCCCTTCGACCTGGAGCGGGGGCCGCTGGTCCGGGCGCGGGTCTTCCGGGCCGGCGGGGCGACCACGCTGCTGCTGCTCCTGCACCACATCGTCTGGGACGAGGGCTCGCTGCCGGTCCTGGAGGCCGAACTCCAGGAGCTGTACACGGCGTCGGCCGAGGGGCGCCCCGCCGAGCTGCCCGAACTCGCCGTCCAGTACGGCGACTACGCCGCCTGGCAGTACCAGGACGACACCGCTGAGCGGCAACTCGACTACTGGCGCGAGCAGTTGCGCGATGCGCCGACCGCGCCGGCACTGGAGCCGGACCGCCCCCGCCCCGAGGAGCAGGGCTTCCGCGGAGCCTTCCACCGCTTCACCATGCCGGGCCCGGTGGCCGAGGCCGTCCGGGCGCTCGCCCGCAGCGAGGACGCCACCCCCTTCATGGTGCTGCTCGCCGGGCTGGCGCTCACCCTGCACCGCCGCTCCGGGCAGCGGGACCTGGTGCTCGGCTCGCCGGTGAACGTCCGCGGCCGGTCCGAACTCGACGGCCTGATCGGCTACTTCGTCAACCTGCTGCCGCTGCGGCTGAAGCTGGAGGAGGGTGCTTCCTTCCGTGAGCTGGTCCGGCACGTGCGCGAGGTGTCGATCGGCGGCTACCGGCACCAGGAGGTCCCCTTCGACGACATCGCGAACGCCGTGCTCGACGAGCGCCCCGAGGACCGCAACCCGCTCTGCCAGGTGCTGCTGGAGCTGCACCCGCTGGACCCCCGGCCCTTCACGGTCGGCGGGCGCGCGGTCACCCGCGCCCTGCACTCCAACCCGGTCTCCCGCTTCGACCTGTCCGTCTCGGTGGACGACCTCGGTACCGGCTTCACCGGCCGCTTCGAGTACGACAGCGACCTCTTCGCCGCTGCCACCATGGCCGGTCTGTGCGAGGAGTGGCTCGGCACCCTGGCCGCCGCCGTCGAGGTCCCGGTGCACGCCCTGTTCGAGGCGCAGGCCGCCCGCGACCCACAGGCCGTCGCCCTGGTCTCCGGCGAACGGACCGTCGGGTACGGCGAGTTGAATGCCGCCGCGAACCGGCTCGCCCGCCACCTGGCGGGCCTGGGCATCGGCCGCGGCGACACGGTCGCCGTGCTGGCCGAGCGCGGCCCCGAGCTGGTCGTCGCGTTGCTGGCGGCCCTCAAGGCCGGCGCCGCCTATACCCTGCTCGACCCGGACTTCCCGGCCGAGCGGCTGGCCGGCGCGGTCGCCGACACCGGCGCCGCCACGGTGGTCACCCACCGGCACACCACCGTGCCGTTCGCCGTCCGCAGCCGGGTGGACCTGGACGCCTCGGCCGCCGAACTCACCCGGTACGCGGCGCACGACCTCGGCCTGCCGGTCGACGGCGCCGACCTCGCCTGCGTGATGTTCACCTCCGGCTCCACCGGCCGCCCCAAGGGCGTCGGTGTCCCGCACCGCGCGCTCACCACCACCTACCTCGGCCAGGACTACGCCCGCTTCGGCCCGGACGAGGTCTGGCTGCAGTGCTCGCCGGTCTCCTGGGACGCCTTCGCGCTGGAGCTGTACGGCGCGCTCTGCTTCGGCGGCCGCTGCGTCCTCCAGCCCGGTCAGCGCCCGGACCCGCAGACCATCGCCGAGCTGACCCGCCGGCACGGTGTCACCCAGCTCCAGCTCTCCGCCAGCCTGTTCAACTTCTTGCTGGAGGAGTTCCCGGAGACCTACGACGGCCTGAAGCTCGCCTTCACCGCCGGTGAGCGGGCCTCCGTCACCCACGTGGCCAAGGCCCTGGAGAACCACCCGGGCCTGGTGGTCGCCAACGGCTACGGTCCGGTGGAGAGCCTCGGCCTGACCACCTGCCACCACGTCACCCCCGCCGACCTGACCGGCGGCTCCGTGCCGATCGGCGCCTCGCTCAACGGCAAGGGCATCCTCGTCCTGGACGAGCGACTGCGCCCCGTCGAGCCCGGCGCGACCGGCGAGCTGTACGCCACCGGCGGCGGCCTCGCCCACGGCTACCTCGGCCGGCCCGGACTGACCGCCGAACGCTTCGTCGCCTCCCCGTACGGCGCCCCCGGCGAGCGCCTCTACCGCACCGGGGACCTCGGCTTCGTCAACGCCGAGGGCCTGCTGGAGGTCACCGGCCGGATCGACGACCAGATCAAGGTCCGCGGCTTCCGGGTCGAGCCCGGCGAGATCGAGGACGCGCTCACCCGCCACCCGGCCGTCCGGGAGGCTGCCGTCGCCGTCCACGAGCCGGCCCCGGGCGACCGCCGGCTCGCCGCCTACGTCACCGTCGGCACCGGCGCACCCGACCCGGACGCGCTGCTCGACCACCTGGCCGCCCTGCTGCCCGAGCACCTGGTGCCCGCGACCCTGGACGTCCTGGACGCACTGCCGCTCAACCACAACGGCAAGGTGGACCGCAGGGCGCTGCCCGCCCCCGCCGGACGCCGGGCCGCCGGCGCCGCCGACGCCGTCGACCCGCTGACCGCGGCCGAACGGCTGGTCGCCGACGCGATGCGCGAGGTCCTGGACCTCGCCGAGGTCGGCCGCGAGGACAACTTCTTCCGGATCGGCGGCAACTCGCTGGCCGCCGTCCGGGTCGCGATGCGGCTGTCCCGGGAGACCGGCAGCCGCGTCCCCCCGCAACTGGTGTTCCGGGCCCGGACCGTGAGCGCCATCGCCGAACGGCTGGCCGCCCGGTGACGGGCCGTACCGCACACGAAGGGAACGAGGCCGTGAGCCCGTCCGACCACCCGGCGCGCACCGCGCCCGTCTCCGGGCTGCAACGCGGCCTCTGGTTCCTCGACCGCCTCGACCCGCGGGCCGTCACCTACTGCACCCCCTGGACCGTCGACGTCACCGGCCCGCTCGACCTCGCCCTGCTCCAGCGCGCACTGGACACCGTGGTGGCCCGGCACGAGACGCTGCGCACCACCTTCGCGCTGCACCCCGACGGCCCCCGCCAGCAGGTGCACCCCACCCTCGCCGTGCCGCTCACGGTGACCGACCTGCGCCCGCTGAGCGGCCCCGGGCGGCAGGAGCGCCTGGAGGAGCTGCTCGCCGCCCGCTGCGCCGAGCCCTTCGACCTGGCCACGGGCCCGCTGCTGCGCGCCGAGGCCTTCCGGCTCGCGCACGAGCGCACCACGGTGCTGTTCACCGTCCACCACATCGTCTGGGACGGCTGGTCCGCCGAGGTCTTCGAGCGTGAACTCGCCGCGGTGTACGGCGCCGCGGTGGAGGGCCGGGAGGCCGAACTGCCGGAGCTGACCGTCCAGTACGCCGACTACGCGCAGGCGGAGCTCGGCACCTCCTTCGAGGAGCACCTGACCTACTGGAAGGAGCAGCTGGACGGCGCACCCGCCCTGCTGGAGCTGCCCACCGACCGGCCCCGGCCCGCCGAGCGCGGCGCGGCCGGCCGGACCGAGGAGTTCGGCCTCGCCCCCGGTACGGCGGCGCGGGTCCGCGCCCTGGCCGAGGCGGAGGGCGTCACCCCGTTCACCGTCCAGCTGGCCGCCTTCGCCCTCCTGCTGAACCGCTGGACCGGCGCCGACGACCTGGTGGTCGGCACCCCCGTCACCACCCGCGACCGCCCCGAACTGGAGCACCTGCTCGGCTACTTCGTCAACCTCCTGCCGCTGCGCCTGCGGCTCGCGCCCGCGCTGAGCTTCCGGGACCTGCTGGAGCACGTCCAGGACGTCGCCTTCGAGGCCTACGGCTACCTCGACCTGCCCTTCGACCAGATCGTCGACCGGCTCGGCGCCGCCCGCAGCGCCCAGCACCCGCCGCTGGTCCAGGTGGTGTTCGGCGCCCACGGCGAGGACCGCACCCCGCTCGCGCTCGGCCCGGCGGCCACCGCCCGGAGCCGGGTGCGCTCCAACGGCACCAGCAAGTTCGACCTCACCTGGTCCGTCTTCGACGGCGGCGAGAGCGGCGGCCCCGACGGCGAGCTGCGCGGCGAGGCCGAGTACCGCAGCGAGCTGTTCGACCCGGAGACCGTCCGCCGGCTGGCCGCCGAGTTCGACACCCTGCTCACCGCGGCCCTGGACGACCCCGACGCCACCGTGCTGCGGCTGACCACCCGCGCCGCCGGGGCCGCCCGCGCCGCCGGGGCCACCGAGACCCCCGGCCACTGCCTGCACCACCTGTTCGAGCGGGCCGCCGACGCCCACCCCGACCGGCCCGCCGTCAGCGACCCCGACCGCACCCTGAGCTACGCCGAACTGGACTGCCGGGCCAACCGCCTCGCGCACGCCCTGCGTGCCCGCGGCGCCGGCCCCGGGGACCGCGTCGGCATGCTGCTGGAGCGTACCGCCGACGTCCTGGTCACCGTCCTCGGCGTGCTCAAGACCGGTGCCGCCTACGTGCCCGTCGACCTGGCCGCGCCCGCCGACCGCGCCGCGCTGGTCTTCGGCGACACGGGCGTCACCCTGGTCGTCACGGACCGCGCGGACCGGGTGCCCGACGGCCCCTGGCAGGCCTACGACCTGACCGCCGAGGCCGCCGACCTGGCCGCCCGGCCGGACACCCGCCCGCCGGCCGCCGGCCGCCCCGGCGACGTCGCCTACGTCATCTTCACCTCCGGCTCCACCGGCCGCCCCAAGGGCGTCGCCGTCGCCCACGAGCACGTCAGCCGGCTGATGGCGGACGGCGAGCGGCACTTCGGCTTCGGCCCGCAGGAGACCTGGACGCTCTTCCACAGCTACGCCTTCGACTGGACGGTCTGGGAGATGTGGGGCGCCCTGCTGCACGGCGCCCGACTGGTCGTCGTCCCGTACGTGACCAGCCGCTCGCCGGAGGAGTTCGCCCAGCTGCTGGAGGAGGAGGACGTCTCCTGCCTCTGCCTCACCCCCTCGGCGCTGCGCCAGCTGGAGCCTGTGCTGCGCCGCAGCCCGCGCGCCCTGCCCGCGCTGAAGTGGATCATGCTCGGCGGGGAGGCGCTGGACCCGGCCGTCGTCCAGCGCTGGTTCGAGCTCGACCCGCCGCCCCCGGCCCGGCTGTGCAACCTGTACGGCATCACCGAGACCACCGTCCACGTCACCACCCACGACCTGGCCGGCAGCACCGGCTTCGAGCGCAGCCTGATCGGCACGCCGATGCCGCACCTGAGCGCCCAGGTCCTGGACGACTGGCTGCGGCCGGTGCCGCCCGGCGCGGCCGGCGAGCTGTACATCGGCGGCGGCAGCCTCGCCCACGGCTACTGGGGCCGCCCCGGCCTCACCGCCGGCCGCTTCGTCGCCGACCCGTACGGCCCGCCCGGGGCCCGGCTCTACCGCACCGGCGACGTCGCCCGGCGACTGCCCGGCGGCGGGCTGGAGTACATCGGGCGCGCCGACTTCCAGGTCAAGCTGCGCGGCTTCCGGATCGAACTCGGCGAGATCGAGAACGCCCTCGCCGCCCACCCGGACGTGGACGCCTGCGTCGTCACCGTGCACGAGGACCGCCTCGCCGCGTACGTCACCGGGCGCGAGCCGGCCGACGTCCGCGCCTTCCTCGGCCGTTCGCTGCCCCCCTACATGGTCCCGGCGAGCTACACCGTGCTGGAATCGCTGCCGCTCACCGTCAACGGCAAGGTGGACCGCGCCGCCCTGCCCGCCCCCGGCCAGCGCAGCACCGCGACCGGAGGCCGCCATGTCGAGCCGCGCACCCCGGAGGAGGAGGCCTTCGCCGCCGTCTGGACGGAGGTCCTCGGGGTGGACGGCATCGGCGTCCACGACGACTTCTTCCACCTCGGCGGCGACTCCATCCGGGCCGTCCAGCTGGCCGGCGCCCTGCACGAGCGCGGCTGGGGGCTGAGCCTGCGGGACGTCTTCAACGCCCCCACCGTGGCCGCCCTGCTGCCGCTGGCGAAGCCCGTCACCGAGGACCCGGACGCCCACGAGCCGTTCGCCCTGATCACCCCGGAGGACCGCGCCGACCTGCCGCCCGGCCTCGTCGACGCCTACCCGATGGTGTCCATGCAGCTCTCCATGGTCTTCCACATGGAGATCGCCGGCGGCACCGACAGCTACCACAACGTCAACTCCTACCGGATCTCCGGCGACCTCGACGAACAGGCCTTCCGCCGCTCCGTCGCGGAGGCCATGGACCGCCACGCCGTGCTGCGCACCGGCCTGGACCTGTCCGGCTACGGCGAACCGCTGCAACTCGTCCACGGCCGGCTGCCCGCCCCCGTGGAGTTCGCCGACCTGCGCGGCGAAGCCGACCAGGACGCGGCGATCCGCGAGGTGTTCGACACCCACCGGTGGACGCCCTTCGACCTCACCGCCCCGCCGCTGTTCCGGATCACCGTGCAGCGCCTCGCCGAGGACGCCTTCCAGCTCACCGTCTCCGAGCACCACGCGATCCTCGACGGCTGGAGCTTCACCTCGCTGCTCACCGAGATCCTGGAGCGTCACACCGCCCTCGCCGCCGACCCGCTCGGCGCGCCCACCCCGCCGCCGCGCACCGCCTTCCGCGACTTCGTGGCCGTCGAACGGCAGGCCGCCGGGGACGAGCGCTCGCTCGCCTACTGGCGCGAGCGGCTGTCCGGTGTCAGCGGCCAGCTGTTCCCCGGCAGCGAGTCCGTGCACGAGGCGCCGCGCACCGTCGAACGGGTGCTGCCCGAGGCACCGGAACAGCTGCGGACGGTCGCCGACGCGCTGGGCGTGCCGGTCAAGTCGGTGGCGCTCGCGGCCCACCTGCACGCCCTCGCCGCCGTCACCGGGAAGCCCCGGGTCACCACCGGACTGGCCGTCAACGGCCGGCTGGAACGGCTCGGCGGCACCGAGGTGTACGGGCTGTTCCTCAACACCGTCCCGCTGAGCTGCGAGCCCGGCGACGACCTGCTCGCCCTGGTCCGCGAGGTCCACCGGGAGGAGCTGGACATGATGCCGCACCGCCGGGTGCCCTTCGCCCGCCTCGCCCGGCTGATGACCGACACCGCGCTGGACAGCCAGTTCGGCTACCTGCGCTTCCACGCCCTCGGCCGGCTCAGCTCGGCCCGCATCGTGGACGGCCGGATCGGCACCGAGCCGACCCTGCGCCACGAGCCCAACAGCTTCGCCTTCGGCGCCTCGGTGATCCAGGACCCGGTCACGCAGCGGGTGCTGCTCGCCGTGGACCACCAGCGCTCGCTGGTCGCCGACAGCACCGCCGAGCAGTTCATCGACACCTACGACGCCGCCCTGCACACCATGGCCGCCGCCGCCCGAGCCCTCTGAGGACCCGTCATGACCGATCTGCTGGACCGCCTGCGCGACGCCGTCGCCGCCCACCCCGAGCGCACCGCCGTCCTGGCCGGCGCCGACCGCCTGGACTTCGCCGGACTCGACCGCCGCACCGCCGCCCTGGCCCGCGCCCTGCGCGCCCTCGGCGTCGGCCGCGGCGACCGGGTCGGCGTCCACCTCGGCCGCACCGCCGACCTGCCGGTCGCCCTGCTCGCCGTCTGGCGGGCCGGTGCCGCCTACGTCCCGCTCGACCCGGCCTACCCCGCCGAGCGGCTCGCCTTCATGGCCACCGACGCCCGGCTCGCCGCCCTGATCAGCGCCGACGGCCTGCCGGCCGCCGAGGGCGTGCCGGTGCTGCGCCCGGACGCCGCAGCCGACGGGCCCGAGCTGCCGGCCGGGGCCCACCCGCTCGACCCGGCCTACGTCATCTACACCTCCGGCTCCACCGGCCGGCCCAAGGGCGTCGAGGTGCCGCGCGGCGCCGTCGCCGGACTGATCGAGGGTCTGGAGGCCACCGGCGCCCTGCGCGCCGAGCCCGGCGTGGTCGGCTGGAACGCCAGCATCTCCTTCGACGCCTCCGTCCCGCAGTGGAGCCGGATCTGCCGCGGCGACACCGTTCTGGTCATCGGCGAGGAACACCGCGCCGACCCGGCCCGGCTGGCCGCCCTGCTCGCCGAGCACGCCGTCACCGACTTCGACCTGACCCCCTCGCACTGGGAGCTGCTGCGCGAGCCGTTCGCCGGCGCCCGGGTGCCGCGGCTGTTCATGGGCGGCGAGGCCGTCCCCGAGCGCACCTGGCGGGAACTGGCCGACGGCGGCATCGACGCCCTCAACCTGTACGGGCCCACCGAGTGCACCGTCGAGGCCGTCACCGCGCCGATCAGCGGCCCCGGCCCGCACCTGGGCGAGCCGATGCCCGACGTGCGCCTGTACCTGCTGGACGAGAAGCTCGCCCCGGTCCCCGACGGCGTGGTCGGCGAGCTGTACCTGGCCGGGCCCGGGCTCGCCCACGGCTACGTCGGGCGGCCCGGACTGACCGCCGAGCGCTTCGTCGCCGACCCGTCCGGCGGGCCCGGCGCCCGGATGTACCGCACCGGCGACCAGGCCCGGCGCGGCGAGGGCGGCCGGCTGGAGTACGTCGGCCGGGTGGACCGGCAGGTCAAGCTGCGCGGCTACCGCGTCGAGCTCGGCGAGGTCGAGCACGCCCTGGCCGGACTGGCGGGCGTCCGGGCCGCCGCCGTCACCGTCCACGAGCCCGCCCCCGGCGACCGCAGGCTCGCCGGCTACGTCACCGGCTCCGTCACCGCCGCCGAGCTGACCGAGCGGCTGCGGGCCACCGTGCCCGCGCACCTGGTGCCCTCGGTGATCACCGTGCTGGACGCCCTGCCGCTCACCCCGAACGGCAAGGTCGACCTGGCGGCGCTGCCCGCCCCGGCCGCTGTCGAGGAGGGATCACCGGCGAGCGCCGGGGGAGTGGCGGAGCAGGTCGCCGAGGTCTGGAGCACCGTGCTCGGCGTCACCGACGTCCGGCCCGGCGACGACTTCTTCTCGCTCGGCGGCCACTCGATCGCCGCGCTGCGGGTCGTCCACCTGCTGCGCCGCCGCCTCGGCATCGAACTCCAGCTGCGCCATCTGCTGGACTCGGCCGACCTGGCCGCCTTCACCGCCACCGTCGAACGGGCCGTCGCGGCCGGCACCGCCGCCCCCCGGCCCGCCCTGACCGCCCGTGCCAGGGTGGTCGGCGCATGACCACCGCACTGCGGGTACGGCCCCGCGTCGAGGGCGACTGGCTGTTCGTCCCCGTGCCCCAACCGCACCGCCCGTACCGGCTGTTCTGCTTCCCCCACGCCGGCGGCGACGCCACCGCCTACACCCCGCTCGCCCGCGCCCTCGCCCCGGCCGCCGAGGTCTGGGCGCTGCGCCCGCCCGCCCGCGGCGGCCGGCTCGGCCACCCGATGCCCGCGAGCTTCGACCTGCTGGTCGACGCCGTCCTGGAGGCCCTCACCCCGCACCTGACCGGCCGGTTCGGCTTCTACGGGCAGAGCTTCGGCGCCCTGCTCGGCTACGAGGTCGCCCGGGCGCTGCCCGCCGCGCGGCGGCCCGAACTGGTCGTCGCCGCCTCCGCCTCGCCGCCCGCCGCCTGGGCCGGGGCGGACCGCCCGCAGCACACCGCCGACGACCTGCTGCGCCTCGCCGGAATGGGCGAACTCGTGGCGGGCGACGTCGATCTGAAGGAGCACGCGCTGCGCGGCATCCGCACCGACCTGGACGTGGTCGACACCTACCGGCCCCGCCCGCACCCGCCGATCGGCTCCGCCCTGCACACCGTCGTCGGCGTCGAGGACCCCCTCCTCGCCGCCGGCGGCCTCGAAGGCTGGGCCGCCCACACCCGCGGCGCCCACGGCCACCACGTCGTCCCCGGCGGCCACCTGCTCGCCACCGTCGACGGGCCCGGCCCGGTCGACCTGCTGACCTCCCTCATCGCGCGGCCCGGCGCCGCCCACCAGCCCACGACGGAGCACTGATGACAACCACCACCGCGGTCGACCTCACCGACCCCGACCTCTGGGCCCGCCCCGACACCCCCGCGCTGGTCGCGGAGCTGCGCCGGGAGTCCGCCGTCCACCTCACCGACACCGTCGACGACGGGCCGGTCTGGTCGGTGCTCTCCTACCGGCACTCCGCCGAGGTGCTGCGCAACGCCGCCGTCTACAGCTCCGAACAGGGCTCGCTGCTCGGCGCCGGCGAGGGCAACGTCCCGGTCGGCTCCGGCCGGATGATGGCCCTCACCGACCCGCCCCGGCACCGCGAACTCCGCGCCCCCGCCAACCCGTTCTTCTCGCCCGGAGCCGTGCGCGGAGCCTCCCGGGGCATCGCCGAACTCGCCGCCTCGATCGTCGGGCAGGCCGTCGAGCAGGGCGAGGTGGACCTCGTCGACGCCGTCTCCGCGCTGCCGCTGTCCGTGATGTGCGACCTGCTGGACGTCCCGGAGGCGGACCGCGACATGGTCGTGCGGGTCTGTGACGTCGCCTTCCTCGGCCGCACCCCCGAGGAGCGCCGGGCCGGCCACCAGCAGCTCATCCCGTACCTGCTGCACCAGGTGATGCTGCGGCGCAGCGACCCGCGCGACGACCTGATCAGCATGATGGCCACCTACCGGGTCGGCGGGAAGCTGCTGCCGATCGAGGACGTCGTCCTCAACCTGGACAACATCGTGGTCGGCGGCGTCCAGACCGTCCGCCACACGGCCGCCATGGGCCTGCACACCCTGGTCCAGCACCCGGACCTGTGGCGGCGGTTGCAGCGCGGCGAGGTCGGCATGGACTCGGCCCTGGACGAACTCCTGCGCTGGACCTCGGTCGGACTGCACACCCTGCGCACCGCGAGCCGGGACACCGAACTCGACGGCCGCACCATCCGGCGCGGCGACCGGGTCGCGGTCTGGGTCTGGTCCGCCAACCGGGACCCGGAGGCCTTCGAACGGCCCGAGGAGATCCTGCTCGACCGCGCCCCCAACAAGCACCTCGCGCTCGGCCTCGGCGCCCACTACTGCGTCGGCGCGCCGCTGGCCAAGGCCGAACTCGGCGGCCTGTTCACGGCGATGCTGGAGCGCGTCGCCACCATCGAGCCGACCGGGCCGGTCACCCACAACCGCTCGATCATCAACTTCGGCCTGGACCGCTTCCCGGTCCGCCTCACCCCCCGCTGAACCACCCGGCAGTCCCCACGGCCCAACTGCCGCGTACCTGCCGCGACTCCTGCCCTTCGGCCGCACGGCCCGCGCCTACCTTCGAAGCAACCCAAGGAGGACACCATGAGCAACCCGTTCGAGGACGACAACGCCGGCTACCTGGTGCTGGCCAACGACGAGAACCAGCACTCGCTGTGGCCGGTCTGGATCGACGTGCCGGCCGGCTGGTCCACCGTCCACGGCGAGGACACCCGCCAGGGCTGCCTCGACTACATCGAGGCCAACTGGACCGACATCAGGCCCGCCAGCCTGGTCGCCGCCCTCGCCGACCGGTGACCGCCACCATGCCGACCTGGGAACTGAACCCCGGCCGCCCGGCCCTCGCCCACGCGCCGCGCACCGCCGGCCTCGGCGAGGCCTGCGAGTGGCTGCGCGAGAACGAGACCGCGCTCACCGAAGCCCTGCACCGGCACGGCACGATCTTCCTGCGCGGCCTGCCGGTCGCGAGCACCGAGGACGTCGCGGCCGTACGGGACGTCCTCATCCCCGAGCGCACCCCCTACCGGGAGAAGGCCACCCCGCGCAGCGACTACGGCAACGGCGTCTTCTCCTCCACCGACCTGCCGCCGGCCCAGCCGATCCGGATGCACAACGAGAACAGCTACACCCTCACCTTCCCCGGCCGGCTGCTCTTCGCCTGCCTGACCGCCCCCGAGGAGGGCGGGGCCACCCCCACCGCCGACTGCCGCCGGGTGCTCGCCCAGTTGCCCGCGCACCTGGTCGAGCGGATGCGGACCTCCGGCTGGACCCTCACCCGCAACTACTCGGACTACGTCTCCCTCGGCTGGCGCACCGCCTTCGCCACCGAGGACCGCTCCGAGGTCGAGGCGTACTGCCGGGAGAACGGCATCACCTGGGAGTGGCTGCCGGACGGCAACCTGCGCACCGGCCAGCTGCGCCCCGGCACCATCCACCACCCGGCGACCGGCGAGGAGGTCTGGTTCAACCACCTCGCCTTCTGGAACGAGTGGTCGCTCGACCCGGACATCCGCGAGGCGATGACCGACGAGTTCGGCCCGGACGGCCTCCCGTTCAACACCGGCTTCGGCGACGGCGAACCGCTGGAGCGGGCCGACGTCGACGCCCTCAACGAGGCGTACCGGGCCGCGACCGTGCGCGAACGCTGGCAGGTCGGCGACGTGATGCTGGTCGACAACGTGCTCTGCGCCCACGGGCGGGACCCGTACCGCGGCGACCGCAGGATCGCCGTCTCGATGGGCCGGCCGCTCGACGTCCTGGACTGCCGGCCCAGCGTCCGGCCCACCCTGGCCGCCGCCTGAGCCCCGCCCCCGAACAGCCCGTGCCGTGACGTGAGCAGACCCGAGTAGAGGAAGCACCGTGATCCCGGTTTCGTACGCCCAACAGCGGCTCTGGCTGATCGACCAGATCGAGGGGCCGACCGCGCTGTACAACCTGCCGTTCGCCCTGCGCCTGCGCGGCGGGCTCGACACCGCCGCCCTGCGCGCCGCGACGGCGGACGTGGTCGCCCGGCACGAGGCCCTGCGCACGGTGTTCCCGGTGGCCGGGGGAGTCCCGGTGCAGCGGATCCTGTCGGCCGAGGAGGCGCAGCCGCGCTTCCTGGCCGTGGACTGCGCACCGGACGACTACCCGGCCCACCGGGACGCCGCGGCCGCCGAGACCTTCGACCTGAGCCGCGAACTGCCCATCCGGGTCACGGTGTTCACCCTCTCCCCGACCGAGCACGTGCTGCTCGTCGTGCTCCACCACATCGCCGGCGACGGCTGGTCGCTCGGCCCCCTGCTGCGCGACCTCGCCGACGCCTACCGGGCCCGGCTCGACGGCCGCGCCCCCGACTGGGAACCGCTGCCGATCCAGTACGCCGACTACGCGCTCTGGCAGCGCGACCTGCTCGGTGACGAGAACGACCCCGAGAGCCTGATCGCCCGCCAACTCGCCTACTGGCGCGCCGCCTCGGCCGGTCTCCCGGAGGAACTGGAGCTGCCGACGGACCGCCCCCGCCCGCCCGCCCCCACCGGCGCCGCCGACTCCGTCGACCTCGCCTGGGACGCCGGCCTGCACACCGCCCTGCTCGACCTCGCCCGCACCCACCGCACCACCCTGTTCACCGTCCTCCAGGCCGGCCTGGCCGCCCTGTTCACCCGGCTCGGCGCCGGCACCGACATCCCGCTCGGCACCGGCGTCGCCGGGCGCTCCGACGAGGCTCTGGACGACCTGGTCGGCTTCTTCGTGAATTCGCTGGTGCTGCGCGTCGACACTTCCCCTCGCTCCGCTGGGGACACCCCTACCGGTGACCCGAGCTTCGCCGAGCTGCTCGGCCGGGTCCGGGAGACCCAGCTCGACGCCTTCGCCCACCAGGACCTCCCCTTCGAGCGCCTCGTCGAGGAACTCAACCCGCCCCGGGTGCTCGGCCGCCACCCGCTGTTCCAGACCCTGCTGGTGCTCCAGAACCACGGCCAGGACGCCGGACTCGCCCTGCCCGGGCTGGAGTCCGCCCCCGAACCGATCGGCCTGCGGGTCGCCAAGTTCGACCTCAACATCGGCATCGCCGAACAGCACGGCCCGGACGGCGCCCCCGCCGGGCTCACCGGCTCGATCGAGTACGCCGCCGACCTCTACGACCGCACCACCGTCGCCACCCTGGCCGACCGGCTCGGCCGGCTGCTGGCCGGTGCCGCCGCCGACCCGCACGCACCCATCGGCACCCTGGACGTGCTCGCCCCCGAGGAACGCACCCGCATCCTCAGCGAGTGGAACGCCACCGACGCGCCCCGCCGGTCCGGCACCCTCGCCGAGTCCTTCGAGCGGCAGGCCGACCGCACCCCGCACGCCACCGCCCTCGCCCACGACGGCGGCACCCTCACCTACGCCGAACTCGACACCCGCGCCAACCGCCTCGCCCACCACCTGAGCGCGCTCGGCGTCGGCCCCGAGACCCCCGTCGCGATGCTGATGGAGCGCTCCGCCGACGTCGTCGTCGCCACCCTCGCCGTCCTCAAGGCCGGCGGCTGCTACGTCCCCATGCACCCCGGTCTGCCGGCCGAGCGGATGACCGGCGTGCTCGCCGACACCGGCGCCCCCGTGCTGCTCACCGACCGGGCCGACCCGGGCTTCCCGCACGGCGCCGCCGTGGTGCGCCCCGGCGACGAGGCCGGCGCCCCCGCCCACCGCCCCGGCCTGCCCGTCCACCCGGACCAGCTCGCCTACGCGATGTACACCTCCGGCTCCACCGGCCGCCCCAAGGGCGTCGCCGTGCGCCACCGCGACGTGCTCGACCTCGCCGCCGACCGGCGCTGGCAGGACGGCCGCCACCAGCGCGTCCTGCTGCACTCCCCGCACGCCTTCGACGCCGCCACCTACGAGATCTGGACGCCGTTGCTGGCCGGCGGCACCGTCGTGGTCGCCCCGCCCGGCGCCCTCGACGCCACCGCCCTGCACGCCGTCACCACCCGCCACGACGTCACCGCCGTCTTCCTCACCAAGGCCCTGTTCGACCTCGTCGCCGAGCAGGCCCCGGAGACCTTCGCCGCCCTGCGCGTCGTCTGCACCGGCGGCGAGGCCGCCTCCGGCGTCCTGATGCGCCGGGTCCTGGAGGCCTGCCCCGACCTGCTGCTCGCCCACGTCTACGGGCCCACCGAGACCACCACCTTCGCCACCCACCATCCGCTCGCCCCCGCCGATCTCGACGGCCCCCGGGTGCCGATCGGCGGCCCGCTGGACAACATGCGCAACTACGTCCTCGACGCCCGGCTGCGGCCCGTCCCGCCCGGTGTCCCCGGCGAGCTGTACCTGGCCGGCGCCGGCCTGGCCCGCGGCTACCTGGGCCGGCCCGGACTGACCGCCGAACGCTTCGTCGCCTGCCCGTACGCGCCGGGGGAGAGGATGTACCGCACCGGGGACCTCGTGCGGCTGCGCGGCGACGGCGCCGTGGAGTTCCTCGGCCGGATCGACGGCCAGGTCAAGCTGCGCGGCTTCCGGATCGAACTCGGCGAGATCGAGGCGGCGCTCTCCCGCCACCCCGCCGTCCGCCAGGTCATCGTGACCGCCCGTGAGGACCGCCCCGGTGACACCCGGCTGGTCGCCTACTGCACCGCCGACTCCACGCTCACCCCGGCCGAGCTGCGCGCCTTCGCCGGCACCGTCCTGCCCGGCTACATGGTCCCCGCCGTGGTCGTCCTGCTGGACGCGCTGCCGCTCAACGCCAACGGCAAGGTCGACCGCCGCGCCCTGCCCGCCCCCGACCTCGCCGCCGACGACACCGGGCGTGCCCCCCGCGACGAGCGCGAACGGGTGCTCTGCGAGCTCTTCGGCGAACTCCTCGGCATCGACGACATCACCATCGACGACGACTTCTTCGCCCTCGGCGGCCACTCCCTGCTCGCCACCCGCCTGGTCGGCCGGGCCCGCACCGAACTCGGCGTCGAACTCGCCATCGGCGACCTCTTCCAGGCGCCCACCGTCGCCGGGCTCGCCGACCGGCTCGCCGACCGCGCGACCGACACCCCCGCCCCGGCCCGCCCGGCGCTGCGCCCCGGCCCCCGGCCCGAGCGGGTGCCGCTCTCCTTCGCCCAGCGCCGGCTCTGGTTCCTCGCCCAGGCGGAGGGCCCTTCGGCCACCTACAACGTCACCCTCGCCCTGCGGCTGAGCGGTCCGCTCGACCCCGCCGCCCTGGCGGCCGCCCTCGGCGACGTCGTCCACCGGCACGAGGCCCTGCGCACCGTCTTCGGCGAGCAGGACGGCACCCCGTACCAGCGCGTCCTCGACGCCCCCGGCACCGGCCTGCTCACCGTCACCGACCGCCCGACCGGGGAACTCGCCGGCCACACCTTCGACCTCGCCACCGACCTCCCGGTCCACGCCTACCTGCGGCCCGAGGGGCCCGAGGAGCACGTGCTGGTCCTGGTCGTCCACCACATCGCCGGGGACGGCGCCTCGCTGGGCCCGCTCTACCGCGACCTCACCGACGCCTACCGGGCCCGCCTCGCCGGCGACGCCCCGCAGTGGGAGCCGCTGCCCGTCCAGTACGCCGACCACGCGCTCTGGCAGCACGAACTGCTCGGCGACGAGGACGACCCGCAGAGCCCGCTCTCCCGCCAACTCGCCCACTGGCGCGAGGCGCTGGCCGGGGCGCCCGAGGAACTCCCGCTGCCGCTGGACCGCCCCCGCCCGCCGGTCGCCACCCACCGCGGAGCGGTCGTCCCGCTGGAGTTCGACGCCGACCTGCACGCCCGGCTCACCGCACTCGCCGCCGAACACGGCGTGACCCTCTTCATGGTCCTACAGGCCGCGTACGCCACCCTGCTGCACCGCTTCGGCGCGGGCACCGACCTGCCGATCGGCACCCCGCTGGCCGGCCGCCTCGACGAGGCCGTGCAGGAGCTGGTCGGCTTCTTCGCCAACACCCTGGTGCTGCGCACCGACCTGTCCGGCCGCCCGAGCTTCGCCGACCTGCTGGGCAGGGTCCGGGAGACCGACCTGGCTGCCCACGCCCACCAGGACGTGCCCTTCGAGCGCCTGGTGGAGGAGCTGAACCCGACCCGCTCGACCGCCTGCCACCCGCTGTTCCAGGTGATGCTGGCCTTCGCGGGCGCCGCCGAGGACGGCCCGGACCTGCCCGGCGTGACGGTGACGGAGGAACCGGTCGACTTCGGGACGGCCACCTTCGACCTCACCCTGCGCCTGGTCGAGCGGCAGGGCGCCGAGGGCGCCACCGCGGGGCTGGCCGGCGTCCTGGAGTACGCCACCGACCTGTTCGACCGCGAGAGCGCCGAACAGCTGGCCGCCGCCCTGGAGTCGATCCTCCGCCAGGTCGCCGACGACCCCCGGCGGTCCGTCGCCGAGCTGGACGTCCTGCCCGCCGAGCAGCGGGCCGTGGCCGCGGGCGACCACACGCCGCTGCCCGAGCGGCTGCCCCTGGTGCCGGCCGCCTTCGAGGCGCAGGCCGCGGACACGCCGGAAGCGGTGGCCCTGGTCTGCGGCGACCTCGCCCTGACCTTCGCCGAGCTGAACGCCCGGGCCAACCGACTCGCCCACGAGCTGATCTCCCGGGGCATCGGCCCCGAGCGCGTGGTGGCACTGGCCCTGCCGCGCTCGGCGGAGACGGTGGTGGCCGTCCTCGCGGTGCTCAAGGCCGGCGGCGCCCATCTGCCGCTGGACGCCGAGTACCCGGCCGAGCGCACCGCCCACATGCTGGCCGAAGCCCGCCCGGCGCTGGTGCTCACCGACGAGCGCTGGCCGCTGCCCGAGGTGCTCGACGGGCACCCCGTGCTCGACCTCGCCGCGCAGCCGGCCGGCCCGGCGACGAACCCGGCGCCGCGGGCCGGCGCGGCCGACGCCGCCTACGTCATCTTCACCTCCGGCTCCACCGGCCGCCCCAAGGGCGTCGTGGTGCCGCACGGCGGCATCGCCGCGCTGCTGGCCGCCCACCGCACGGGTGTGATGGCCGGGGTCGCCCGGCAGCGGGTCGCGCTCACCGCCTCGCTCTGCTTCGACGCCTCCTGGGACGGCCTGCTGTGGCTGGTCGCCGGGCACGAGCTGCACCTGATCGGCGGCGACGTGCGCCGCGACGCCCGGGCCCTGGTCGGCCACGTGCGCGAGCAGGGGATCGGCGTCCTGGAGGTGACACCCTCCTACGCCGAGCAGCTGGTCGAGGAGGGCCTGCTGGAGGAGCCCGCGCCGGCCCTGGTGCTGCTCGGCGGCGAGGCCGTCGGCCAGGCGCTCTGGACGCGGCTGCGCGAGGCGCCCCACACCGCCGCCCACAACCTCTACGGGCCGACGGAGTGCACCGTCGACGCCCTGACCCACCCGCTGGAGGCCACCGGGCGGCCCGTGCTCGGCCGCACCGTCGCCGGCACCCGCTGCCACGTCCTCGACGAGTACCTCAACCCCGTCCCGGCCGGTGTGCCGGGGGAGCTGTACCTGGCCGGCGCCGGTCTGGCCCGCGGCTACCTGGACCGTCCCGGTCTGACGGCGGAGCGCTTCGTCGCCTGCCCGTACGCGCCGGGGGAGAGGATGTACCGCACCGGGGACCTGGTGCGCCGCACCCGAGACGGGGAGCTGGAGTACCTCGGCCGCACCGACCACCAGGTGAAGATCCGCGGCTTCCGCATCGAACTCGGCGAGATCGAGCGCGCCCTGACCGCCCACCCGCAGGTGCTCCAGGCCGCCGTCCTGCCCGACGGGGGCGGGCTGCGCCTGGTCGCGTACGTGGTCACCGACGGCCCGCTCGACCCGGCCGAGCTGCGCGCCACCGCCGCCCGGACGCTGCCCGGCTACATGCTGCCGGCCGCGATCGTGCCGCTGGACGCGCTGCCGCTGAACGCCAACGGCAAGCTGGACCGGTCCGCCCTCCCGGCACCGGACTTCGGTGCGCTGTCCGCCGGTCGTGCGGCGCGCTCCCCGCAGGAGGAGATCCTGTGCGGGCTGTTCGCGGAGGTGCTCGGCCTGGAGGCGGTCGGGATCGACGATGACTTCTTCGACCTGGGCGGTCACTCGTTGCTGGCCACCAAGCTGCTCAGTCGGGTGCGGGCGGCGCTGGGTGCGGAGTTGGGCATCCGGGACGTGTTCGAGGCGCCGAGCGTGGCGGGGCTGGCCGTCCGGCTGGGCGCCGGTTCGCAGCGAGCGGCGCTGAGCACGGGAGGCGAGCGCCCGGAGCGGGTGCCGCTGTCCTTCGCCCAGCAGCGCCTGTGGCTGATCGACCGGATGGAAGGCCCCAGCGCCCTCTACAACGCGCCGCTGGCGCTGCGCCTGACGGGGGAGCTGGACGCCGCCGCGCTGGAGCTCGCCCTCGGCGACGTGGTGACCCGACACGAGAGCCTGCGCACGCTGATCGCCGAGGAGGACGGCACCCCGTACCAGCGCGTCCTGCCGGCCGAGCAGGCCGTGGTCCCGCTCGACACCCGGGACTGCCCCGCCGACGAGGTGGCCGCCACGGTGGCCGGGCTGTGCCGCCACGCCTTCGACCTGCGTACCGAACTCCCCCTCCGCGCAGCCCTGTTGAGGGTCTCGGCCGAGGAGCACGTCCTGGTCCTGGCACTGCACCACATCGCCAGCGACGGCTGGTCCCTCGGCCCGCTGGTCCGCGACCTCACCGGCGCCTACGCGGCCCGCGCCGGGGGCACCACCCCCGGCTGGGCGCCGCTGCCCGTCCAGTACGCCGACTACGCGCTCTGGCAGCGCGAGCTGCTCGGCGAGGAGACCGACCCCGAGAGCCTGGCGGCCCGCCAACTCGCCCACTGGCGCGAGACCCTGGCCGACCTCCCGGACGAGGCGACGCTGCCGCTGGACCGCCCCCGCCCGCCCGTCGCCTCCCACCGCGGCGACCGGGTGGCGCTCACCCTCGGCGCGGAACTCCACGGCGCGCTCGGCGAGTTGTCGCGCGAGCACCGGGTGACGATGTTCATGACGGTGCAGGCGGCCCTCGCCGCGCTGCTCACCCGCCTCGGCGCGGGCACCGACATCCCGATCGGCTCGGTGGTGGCCGGGCGCTGCGACGAGTCGCTGGACGACCTGGTCGGCTTCTTCGTCAACACCCTGGTGCTGCGCACCGACACTTCCCCTCGCTCCGCTGGGGATACCCCTACCGGCTCCCCGAGCTTCGCCGAGCTGCTCGGCCGGGCCCGGGAGACCGCCCTCGGCGCCTACGCCCACCAGGACGTGCCCTTCGAGCGCCTGGTGGAGGAGCTCAGGCCCGCCCGCTCGCTCGCCCGCCACCCGCTGTTCCAGGTCATGCTGGTGCTCCAGAGCAACGAGCAGGCCGAGCCGGACACGGCGGGCCTGCACATCGAGCCCCTCACGGCGGGCACCGGCTCCGCCAAGTTCGACCTCAGCCTGATCGCCGAGGAATCCTTCGGCCCCGACGGCGAGCCCGCCGGGATCGACTGCGCCCTCGACTACGCCACCGACCTCTTCGACCGGGAGACCGTCGAGGCCGTCGCCGTACGGTTCGCTCGGCTGCTGGCGGCGGTGGCCGCCCGGCCCGAGCTGCCGATCGGCCGGATCGAGCTGCTGTCGGCCCAGGAGCGTGCCGCGCTCCCGACCGCCGGTGGCGCCCTGCCGGCCGAAGTCCCGCTGCTGCCCGCCGCCTTCGCGGCCCAGGCCGCCCGCACCCCGGAGGCCGTCGCCCTGGTCTGCGGCGACACCCGGCTGACCTTCGCCGAGCTGAACAGCCGCGCCAACCGGCTGGCCCACCGCCTGCGGGCCGCGGGCGCCGGTCCGGAGTCGGTGGTCGCCCTCGCCCTGCCGCGCTCGGCGGAGACGGTGGTGGCCATGCTCGCCGTGCACAAGGCCGGCGGCGCCTACCTGCCGCTGGACGCCGAGTACCCGGCCGAGCGCACCGCCCACATGCTCGCCGACGCCCGCCCGGCGCTCGCCCTGACCGACGACCGCTGGCCGCTGCCGGAGGTGCTGGCCGGCCTGCGCACCCTGGACGTCGCCTCGCCGTCCGAGAACTCCGAGGACTCCGAGAACTCCGAGGGCAGCGCGCCCGACCCGGGGTGGTGCGCCCTCGACCCGGGCGACGCCGCCTACGTCATCTACACCTCGGGCTCCACCGGCCGCCCCAAGGGCGTCGTGGTGCCGCACGGCGCCGTCGCCGCCCTGCTGGCCGCCCACCGCGCCACCCTGATCCGGGGCACCGAGGAGGCCCGCGGCCGGCAGCGGATCGCGCTCACCGCCTCACTCTGCTTCGACGCCTCCCTGGAGCCCGTGCTCTGGATGCTCGCCGGGCACGAGCTGCACCTGATCGGCGACGAGCTGCGCCGCGACCCGGCGGCGCTGGTCCGCCACACGGCCGCCGCCGGCATCGACGCCCTGCACATCACCCCGTCCTACACCGAGCAGCTGATCGAGGAGGGGCTGCTGGACGCACCCGCGCCGCGCCTCCTGCTGCTCGGCGGCGAGGCCGTCGGCCAGGCACTGTGGCAGCGGCTGCGGGAGCACCCCGACACCGCGGGCCACAACTTCTACGGCCCGACCGAGGCCACCGTCTACGCGCTGACCCAGCCGTTCGACGCGGTGGAGCGCCCGGGGCTCGGCGATCCGATCGCCGGCGTGCGGGCGTACGTGCTGGACGAGTACCTCAACCCCGTCCCGGTGGGTGTGCCGGGGGAGTTGTACCTGGCCGGCGCCGGTCTGGCCCGTGGCTACCTGGGCCGTCCGGGCCTGACGGCGGAGCGCTTCGTGGCCTGCCCCTTCGAGGCGGGCGTGAGGATGTACCGCACCGGGGACCTGGTGCGCCGCACCCGCGACGGCGGCGTGGAGTACCTGGGCCGCACCGACCACCAGGTGAAGATCCGCGGCTTCCGCATCGAACTCGGCGAGATCGAGCAGGTGCTGGCCCGCCACCCCGCCGTCCGGCAGGCCGTGGTCACCGTCCGCGAGAGCGACACCGGCGACCGGCGACTGGTCGCCCACTGCACCGTGGGTCAGGAGTCGCCCGAACTCGGCGTCGAGCTGCGGCGGTTCGCCGCCGAGTCGCTGCCCGGCTACATGGTGCCGGCCGCCGTCGTCCTGCTCGACACCCTGCCCCTGACGGGCAGCGGCAAGGTCGACCACCGGGCGCTCCCCGAACCGGACTTCGGTGCGCTGTCCGCCGGTCGTGCGGCGCGCTCCCCGCAGGAGGAGATCCTGTGCGGGCTGTTCGCGGAGGTGCTCGGCCTGGAGGCGGTCGGGATCGACGACGACTTCTTCGACCTGGGCGGTCACTCGCTGCTGGCCACCAAGCTGCTCAGCCGGGTGCGGGCGGCGCTGGGTGCGGAGTTGGGCATCCGGGACGTGTTCGAGGCGCCGAGTGTGGCGGGGCTGGCCGTCCGGTTGGGTGCCGGTTCGCAGCGGCTGGCGCTGAGCGCGGGAGGTGAGCGCCCGGAGCGGGTGCCGCTGTCCTTCGCCCAGCAGCGCCTGTGGCTGATCGACCGGATGGAAGGCCCCAGCGCCCTCTACAACCTGCCGCTCGTCCTGCGCGTGGCGGGGGAGTTGGACACCGTCGCGCTGGAGCTCGCCCTCGGCGACGTGGTGGCCCGGCACGAGAGCCTGCGCACGCTGATCGCCGAGGAGGACGGCACCCCGTACCAGCGGATCCTGCCCGCCGAGCGGGCCCGCGTCCGGGTCGAGCTGCTGCCGCCCGGCACCGATCCGGCGAGCTGCACGGCCCGCCCCTTCGACCTGGCCGCCGACCTCCCCGTCCGCGCCCACGTCATCCCGGCCGGGCCCGGGGAGCACCTGCTCGCCCTCGTCCTGCACCACATCGCCGGGGACGGCTGGTCGATGGGCCCGCTGCTGCGCGACCTCGCCACGGCCTACGCGGCCCGCACCGGCGGCGCGGCCCCGCAGTGGGCGCCGCTGCCCGTCCAGTACGCCGACTACGCGCTCTGGCAGCGCGAGCTGCTCGGCGAGGAGGAGGACGGGGAGAGCCTGCTCTCCCGCCAACTCGCCCACTGGCGCGAGGCGCTGGCCGGCCTGCCCGAGGAGCTGTCACTGCCCGTCGACCGGCCGCGTCGCGCGGCCGCCTCCCACCGCGGCGAGCGGGTCGTCGTGCCCTACGGCGCGGAACTCCACGGCGCGCTCGGCGAGTTGTCGCGCGAGCACCGGGTGACGATGTTCATGACGGTGCAGGCGGCCCTCGCCGCGCTGCTCACCCGCCTCGGCGCGGGCACCGACATCCCGATCGGCTCGGTGGTGGCCGGGCGCTGCGACGAGGCGCTGGACGACCTGGTCGGCTTCTTCGTCAACACCCTGGTGCTGCGCACCGACACGTCCGGCAACCCGAGCTTCACCGAGCTGCTGGCCCGCGTCCGGGAGACCCAACTCGACGCCCACGCCCACCAGGACGTGCCCTTCGAGCGCCTGGTGGAGGAGCTGAACCCGGCCCGCTCGCTGGCCCGTCACCCGCTCTTCCAGGTGGCACTGCTGCTGGAGGGCCAGGGCGACTGCGCGCCGCTCGCCCCGGCCGGCCTGGACGCCTCCGTGGAGTCCTCCGCCGGGACGGTCGCCAAGTTCGACCTGAGCGTGGGCCTCGGCGAGTCCTTCGACGCGGACGGCACGCCCGCAGGCCTGGAGTGCGCGATCGACTTCGCCACCGACCTCTTCGACCGGGAGACCGTCGAGGCCATCGCCGTCCGCTTCGGCCGGCTGCTGGCGGCGGTGGCCGCCCGGCCCGAGCTGCCGATCGGCCGGATCGAGCTGCTGTCGGCCCAGGAGCGCGCCGCGCTCCCGACCGCCGGTGGCGCCCTGCCGGCCGAAGTCCCGCTGCTGCCCGCCGCCTTCGAGGCCCAGGCCGCCCGCAGCCCGCAGGCCCCGGCCCTGGTCTGCGGTGACACCGTGCTGACCTTCGCCGGGCTGAACGCCCGGGCCAACCGGCTCGCCCACCACCTGATCGGGGAGGGCGTCGGCCCCGAATCGGTGGTCGCCCTCGCCCTGCCGCGCTCGGCCGAGAGCGTCATCGCGATCCTGGCCGTCCTCAAGGCCGGTGGCGCCTACCTGCCGCTGGACGCCGACCACCCGGCCGAGCGCACCGCCGACACCCTCGCCGACGCGGCCCCCGCCCTGGTCCTCACCGACAGCCGGTGGCCGAAGCCCGAGGCGCTGGCCGGCGTGCCCGCCCTGGACGTCGCCGGGGCGACCGGACCGGACACCGACCCGGCGCCGCGCGCCTCGGCCGACCACGCCGCCTACCTGATCTACACCTCGGGCTCCACCGGCCGCCCCAAGGGCGTCGTGGTGCCGCACGGCGCCGTCGCCGCCCTGCTGGCCGCCCACCGCGGCCGGCTGATCGCCACCGCCGAGGCCGCTCACGGCCGACTGCGGGTCGCGCTCACCGCCTCGCTGTCCTTCGACGGATCACTTCAGAGCCTGCTCTGGATGTTCGCCGGGCACGAACTGCACCTGATCGGCGACGAACTGCGCCGCGACCCGGCCGCCCTGGTCCGGCACGTGCGCGCGGCGGGCATCGGTGCCATGGACGTCACCCCCTCCTACGCCGAGCAACTCCTCGCGGAGGGCCTGCTGGAGGAGGCCGCTCCGTCGGTGCTGGTGCTCGGCGGCGAGGCCGTCGGGCAGCAGCTCTGGACCGCCCTGCGCGAGGCGCCGGGCACCGCCGCCCACAACCTGTACGGTCCGACCGAGGCCACCGTCTACACCCTCGGCCGGCCCGTCGACGCCGCGGAGCGCCCGGGGCTCGGCGATCCGATCGCCGGCGTGCGGGCGTACGTGCTGGACGAGTACCTCAACCCCGTCCCGGCGGGTGTGCCGGGGGAGTTGTACCTGGCCGGCGCCGGTCTGGCCCGCGGCTACCTGGGCCGTCCGGGCCTGACGGCGGAGCGCTTCGTCGCCTGCCCCTTCGAGGCGGGCGTGAGGATGTACCGCACCGGGGACCTGGTGCGCCGCACCCGCGACGGCGGCGTGGAGTACCTGGGCCGCACCGACCACCAGGTGAAGATCCGCGGCTTCCGCATCGAACTCGGCGAGATCGAGCACGTGCTGACGCTCCACCCGCAGGTGCTCCAGGCCGCCGTCCTGCCCGACGAGGGCGGGCTGCGCCTGGTCGCGTACGTGGTCACCGACGGCCCGCTCGACCCCGTCGAACTGCGCGCCTTCGCCGCCGGCCACCTGCCCGGCTACATGCTGCCCGCCGCCGTCGTCCCGCTGGACGCGCTGCCCCTCACCGGCAGCGGCAAGCTCGACCGGACGGCGCTGCCCGCACCGGACTTCGGACGGCTCGCCGGCGGCCGCGCCGCCCGGACGCCGCAGGAGGAGCTCCTCTGCGCGCTGTTCGCCGAGACCCTCGGCCTGGAGGGCGTCGGCATCGACGACGACTTCTTCGACCTCGGCGGCCACTCCCTGCTCGCCATGAAGCTTCTCGCCCGGGTCCGCACCGCCCTCGGCGTGGACCCCGGCATGCGGGCGCTGTTCGAGGCACCCACCGTCGCCGGGCTCGCCCGACGGCTCGACCACGGCCCGGCGGCCGACGCGCTGGACGTCCTGCTGCCGCTGCGCGCCGGCGGCGACCGGGCCCCGCTGTTCTGCGTCCACCCGGCGGCCGGCATCAGCTGGGTCTACTCCGGGCTGCTGCGCCACCTCGGCCCCGAGCAGCCGGTGTACGGCCTCCAGGCCCGGGGCCTGCGCGGCGACGCACCGGCGAGCGTCGCCGACATCGCCGAGGACTACGTGCGGCAGATCCGTGCGGTGCGTCCCGACGGCCCGTACCACCTGCTGGGGTGGTCCTTCGGCGCGGTGGTCGCGCAGGAGATGGCCGTGCGGCTGCGGGCCGAGGGCGCCGAGGTCGGCCTGCTGGCCCTGCTCGACGGCGCCCCGGCGGCCCGCAGCGCCGACGCCCCGCCCGTCGAAGCCGCCGACACCCTCGCGGAGTTGCTGCACTCGCTCGGCTACGACCCGGCCGACGGACGGGGCCTCGCCGATCTGCGGGCCGTGCTCGGGCAGGCCGTGGCTGTGCTGCCGGAGGTCTTCGACCGGCACCGCAAGCTGATGGCCGAGCACGTGCCCGACCGCTACCGGGGGGACGCCGTCTTCTTCGGGGCGACCACCGGAAAGCCCGCCGACTGGCCGTACGAGCAGGCCTGGCGGCCGTACCTGGACGGCCGGATCGAGAGCCACCGGCTCGCCTGCGCCCACGGCGAGCTGACCCAGCCGGAACCCCTCGCACGGATCGCCGCCGTGCTGGCCGAGAAGCTTGGAGCGTGACCCGCGATGACCACCACCGTCCCGATCGAGTCACCGGCGCCGCCGCAGCGGCCGCGCAGCCGGTGGGGCCTGTGGGCCCAGGGGGACTTCCGCAGGCTCTGGATCGGTGAGACCACCAGCACCCTCGGTACGGCCGTCGGGAGCGTGGCGCTGTCCCTGGTGGCCGTGGTCACCCTGGGCGCCGGCCCCTTCGCGGTGGGCGTGATCAACGCCGCCGCCTGGCTGCCCTGGCTGTTCCTCGGCCTGCCGGCCGGTGCCTGGGTGGACCGCTGGCCCCGGCTGCGGGTGATGCTGGTCTGCGACCTGCTGCTGCTCGTCCTCTTCGGCAGCGTCCCGGTGGCCGCCTGGCTGGGGGCGCTCTCCCTCGCCCAGCTGGTGGTGGTGGCCCTGCTGACCGGGGCGGTGAAGGTGTTCTTCTCCACCGCCTACGGGGCGGTACTGCCCACCCTGGTGGCGAAGGCCGACCTGCTGGAGGCCAACGTCAAGCTGCGCTCCGGGGCCTCGGCGGCGGACATCGCCGGCCCGGGCGTGGCCGGTCTGCTCGCGCAGGCCTTCGGCGCCGCCAGCGGGATGCTCGCGGACTCGCTCACCTACCTGGTGTCGGCGCTCTGCCTGCGGCGGATCAGGACGGAGGAACGCCCCCCGCCGGTGTCCGAGCGGCGCGGCATCCCGCGCGAGATCGGCGAGGGCGTCCGGTTCCTGCTGCGCGATCCCTACCTGCGCACGCTGGCCTGCTTCGCGGCGGTCGGCAACCTGGGACTGAACGGCATCCAGGCGGTGCAGACGGTCTTCCTGGTGCGCAGCGTGGGGATCGAACCGGGCGAGGTGGGCGCGGTGTTCGCGCTGGTGAGCGTCGGCGGGCTGGCCGGTGCGGTGCTGGCCGGGCGGATCGCCCGCCGGCTGGGCACCGCACGCGGGCTGCTGGTCTGCGAGCTGGTGGTCGCGCCCTTCATCCTGCTGCTGCCGTTGGCGGGCGAGCGGCTGCCGCTCGTGGTCAGCGCGCTCGCCTGGGCGGTCGCGGTCTGCGGCGTGGTGGCGGGCAACGTCCTGGCCGGCAGCTTCTCCCAGGCCTACTGCCCGCCCGAGATGATCGGCCGGATCCGGGCCAGCTCCGCGACCCTCAACTACAGCGCGATCCCCGTGGGCGCCCTGCTCGGCGGCTACCTCGGCGAGGTGATCGGCGCCCGCAGCACCATCTGGCTGATGGCGGGCGTGCTGCTCTCGGCCGGCGGGGTGCTGCTGGCCAGTCCGCTGCGCGGCCTGCGCGACTTCCCGACCCGGCCGTCGGCCCCCGCCGCCTGACCGCACCGCCTTGCCCGCGCCACCTCCCGACCCGCCCCCACCCCGGAGGACCCCGATGACCCGCACCGCCCGCCCGCGCCACTACCTGATGTGCCGTCCGACCCACTTCGACGTCACGTACGCGATCAACCCGTGGATGGACCCCGCCAAGCCGGTGGACACCGACCTCGCGGTCGCCCAGTGGGAGCGGCTGTACGCCCTCTACGGCGAGCTCGGCCACCGGGTCGACCTGATCGACCCGCTGCCCGGCCTGCCCGACATGGTGTACGCGGCCAACGGCGCCACCGTGGTGGACGGCAAGGTGCTCGGCGCGCGCTTCCGCAACGCCGAGCGGGCCGCCGAGGGCCCGGCCTACCTGGAGTGGTTCCGCGCCAGGGGCTTCGAGACGCGCGATCCGGAGCACGTCAACGAGGGCGAGGGGGACCTGCTGCTGACCGCGGGCTTCGTGCTGGCCGGGCGGGGCTTTCGCAGCGTGGCCGACGGGCACGCGGAGGCCCAGGAGTTCTTCGGGCGGCCCGTGGTCGGCCTGGAGCTGGTCGACCCGCGCTACTACCACCTGGACACCGCGCTCGCCGTGCTCGACGGCGACGAGATCATGTACAACCCGGAGGCCTTCTCGGCCGGCAGCCGTGCCGTCCTGCGCCGGCTGTTCCCGGACGCCCTGCCGGTGGACGGCACCGACGCGGCGGTGTTCGGCCTCAACGCGGTGAGCGACGGCCTGCACGTGGTGCTGCCGGAGGCGGCCGTCGGGCTGGCCGCGCGGTTGCGCGAGCGCGGCTTCCGGCCGATCGGGATGGACCTCAGCGAGCTGCTCAAGGGCGGCGGCAGCGTGAAGTGCTGCACCCTGGAGATCCGTTCGGCGCCCTGAGCGGGCGGCGCCGAGCACCGTTGACCACCGGTGCTCGGCTGTAGATCGGCCGTTGAACGCCCCCGGCCAGACTGGTGCCACACCAGGACGGAACCCCTTCCCACCGGGGAAGCGAGTCAAGGGAGTACCAGAGATGACGCAGCGTCCGGCCACCGCCCGCACCCGCCTGCGGATGTTCACGGTCGGCCTCGGGGTGGTCGTCGCCCTGGGCACCGGCCTGTCCGCCACGGTCGCCGTGGCGGAGGCTTCCGACGCCGGCGCGGCGACGGTGGTGAGCGGCGACGTGACGCCGACGCCCACCCCGACCCCCACCGCGACCGGCGGCACCGGCGACTGGAACAGCACCGGCTCCTGAGCACACCGGCTCCTGCGCACACCGGAACCGGCAGCAGGATCGATTCCTCAGCAGCCCGAGGACAACCGGTCAGCGGCCCGCCACCCATCCGGGACCGACGGGGCCTTGGCGGCCGGACCCTCCCCCCGGGGCAGCAGCCCCGCCACCTCCCGCGCCTCCGGCAGCCCCAGCCGGAGGAAGATCCGATGGGCCTCCCGCAGCCGGCCGTACGCCTCGGCCTCGCGCCCGAGGTCGGCCAGTGTCCGGCCCAGCACCACCAGCGCGTGGCCCTGGTCCCGCTCGGCACCCAGCTCCTCGCACAGCTCCAGCGCCTGCCCGGCGTGCTCCAGGGCCTCGTCCGTCCGGCCCAGCGACCGCAGACTGTCCGCCATCCGGTAGCGGGCGTGCGCGGCCCGGGCCCGCAGACCGGCCGCCGAGGCCACCGCCAGGCACTCGCCGAACCAGGTGACCGCCTCCTCGTGCCGCTCCAGCCCGTGCAGCGCCAGCCCCAGCACGTACAGCGTGTACGCCCGGCCCGGATCGTCGTGCCGGGTCCGCAGCTCGGCCAGCACCTCGTGGCAGATCGGTACCGCCTCGGCGGCCCGCCCGCTGCGCACCCGGGCCAGCGCGGCGTTGACCGTCGTCACCAGCGCCCCGGAGCGGTGGCCGAGTTCGCGGGCCAGCGACAGCGCCTCGTCGTAGTGCTCCACGGCCTCGTCGTAGCGGCTGAGGAACTGGCAGACCAGGCCGAGGTCGTTCAGCGCCTGGCGCAGGATCACCGTGTCGCCCGCCGAGCGGGAGGCGGCCACCGCCAGCCGGGAGGCCGCCTCCGCCTCCTCCAGGCGGGTGGCGGCCAGGGCGACGTTGCCGCGCAGGAAGTGCGCCCGACCAGCTGCCCGGTGGTCGGCACGACGGGCCGCGGCCGCGGCCAGGGCCTGCGCGGTGGTGGCCAGCTGGCGGCTGGGCGGGGCGAGGAGGAACGGGGTGAGCGCGATCAGCAGGTCGATCGCGGCGCGCAGCGGCTCCGGCGCCGCACCGTCGGCCGGGGCCGAAGGGGCGGTGGCGTCGTCGTCCGTGACCGTCCAGCCCGCCACCTGCGCGGCCAGCGCGATCGCCCCGGAGCCCTCCGCCTCGGCCCAGGCCCGCGCCCCGTCCGGGCCGTCCAGGGGGACGCCCGCGCTGCGGGCCGGCCCGAGCGCACCGGCCGCCGGGTCCCCGGGGACGGCGTGCTGGAAGGCGGTGCACGCGGTGGCCAGCAGGTGGTCCAGCATCCGGTCGCGGGCCGCCACGGCCGCGCCGGGATCGTCCGGACGGCGCCGGGCGAACGCGCGCAACAGGTCGTGGAAGCGGTAGCGGCCGGGGAAGGGCGACTCCATCATCGCCACGTCCACCAGGGCCTCCAGCAGGTCCTCGGCGTCGTACTCGTCCAGGTCCAGCAGGGCGGCCGCGGCCTGCAGCCCGAGGTCCGGGCCGTCCACCGAGGCGGCCAGCCGGAACGCCCGGGCCTGGGCGGGCGTCAACTGGCGGTAGCTCAGTTCGAAGGCGGCCGCCACCTCCAGGTCGCCGATGCGCAGCTCGTCGATCCGCCGGCGCTCGACCGCCAGCCGGCGGCCCAGCGTCTGCACCGTCCAGCTCGGCCGGGCGGCCAGCCTGGCCGCCACGATCCGGACCGCGAGCGGGAGGTGGCCGCAGACGAGCAGCAGCTCCCGGGCGGCCTGCGCCTCGGCGGCCAGCCGCTCGGCGCCGATGGTGCGGCCCAGCAGTTCGAGCGCCTCCTCGGGTTCGAAGACGCCGAGGTCGGCCTGGACGGTCGCGGGCAGGCCGGACAGCCGGGTGCGGCTGGTGGTGAGGACGGCGCAGCCGACCGCGCCCGGCAGCAGCGGTCTGATCTGCGCGGTGTCGTGGACGTTGTCGAGCACCAGCAGCAGCCGCCGGCCGTCCACCACCGAGCGGAACAGCGCCGAGCGGGCGTCCAGTCCGTCCGGCACCGCGTCGGCCGGCACGCCGAGCGCGACCAGGAAGCCGCTGAGCACCGCCTCCGGATCGGCCGGGGTGGCGTCGGCGCCCCGCAGGTCGACGTAGAGCTGCCCGTCCGGGTAGGCCTCGCGGACCCGGTGGGCGACGTGCAGGGCCAGCGCGGTCTTGCCGACCCCGCCCATGCCGACCACGGTCGCGATGACCAGCGCCTGCTGGCCCGGCGCGCCGAGGGCCCCGCCCAGCCGCTCCACCAGCACCGTTCTGCCGGTGAAGTCGGCCGCGTCGGGCGGAAGCTGGGCCGGTCTCGGGGTCGGAGCGGCGGCCCCGGCCGGGGCGGTGGCGGGTACGTCCGGCACCGCCGGTCCGGCGGGCGGGTCCGGCGACTCGACCCCGGGCGCGGCCGGCTCCGCACTGCCGGCGAGGAGCGCGACGGACGGCGCCGGGGCGGCGAGCGACGGGTCGCCCTCCAGGATCCGCTGGTGCAGCAGGTCCAGCTCCGCGCCGGGCGCCACCCCCAGTTCGGCCAGGAACAGCTGACGCGCGCCGCGGAACACCGCCAGCGCGTCCGCCTGCCGCCCGGCCTGGTACAGCGCGCGCATCAGCAGCCCGTACGCCCGTTCGTGCAGCGGGTGTTCGGTGGTCAGCGAGGTCAGCTCCGGAATGCACCGGGAGTAGCGCCCCAGCGCCAGGTCCAGGGCGATCCGCTCCTCCAGCAGGGTCAGCCGCAGTTCCTGGAGCCGCTGGCGCTGCCGCTGCGCGAACGGACCGGGGATGCCGGCCAGCGGCTCGCCCTGCCACAACTCCAGCGCCTGGTTCAGCAGGTCGCGCGCCTGCTGCGGCTCTCCGGCGGCCGCCGTGCGCTCGGCCTGCGCGGCCAGCTCCTCCGCCTGTGCCGCGTCCACCGCGTGCTTGGGCAGCACCAGCCGGTAGCCGTCCCCGACCGAGGTCAGCACGGTCGGCGCGTCCGGCTCCTCGCCGTGCAGGATCTTGCGCCACCGCCAGGCGTAGGTGCGCACCGTCGTCATCGCGGTGCCCGGCGGCTCCTCACCCCACAGGGCGTCGATCAGATCGGTGGCGCTCGCACCGTGTCCGGGCCGGAGCAGCAGCACCGCCAGCATGGCCTGCTGCTGTGGGCTGCCCACCTTCAGCACGGTCACGCCGCGCTGCGCCCGCATCAGACCCAGGACCGAGAACCGGAAATCATCCATTCCTGCACCTGCCCGCCTCATGTGCTCGCCCCCGCCCGCGCACGTGCCGCCCCCCGAATTGATGAGCCCCTATCAACCCACGGCACCCGGTGGGATGTCGAGGGATCGTCGACCCGGTGGTGATCCGGTGTTGATCGGCCGTCACCACAATCGGTGGTGTGGCGCCCGCGGTCGGCCCGGCACCAACCGTCGGACCCGCCACGTCCCCGGCCGCCCGGCCGACCATCACGGCTCTCGGAGGCGGACGCCCATGAAGACCGACCTGCTCCACCGGCTGCTCGACGTCGACCCGGTCGCCGGACCGGTCGAGCTGCTCCACCGTGCCCGCGGCGACCGCCACCTCCCGTACCTGGTGCTCGCCGCGCTCGCCAGGGACGGCGTCCGGATGGGCGAGCACGCCCGGGCCGAGCTGCGGCGCGCCCGCGACCGGGCCGACTGCTACGCCAGGGTCGCCCGCGGGCTCGCCGACGCAACCGTGGTCCGCCCGATCCGCGACCTGCCACTGGCCGGCTACTACCCGCCCGACCTGCCCCGGCCGCTGGGCGTGCTCAGCCTCGTCAGCCCCACCGAGGCCACGCTCTGGCAGGCCGTCAACCGGCTGGTCACCGACCACCCCGTGGAGTCCGTGGAGGTCACCCTGCTCGGCGAGCGGCCCCGGCACACCGCCGTCACCCTGCGCTGGCCGGCCGAGGACCCGCTGCTCGACCCGTGGTACGAGGTGCGGGTCGCGACCGCCGCGCTCACCGGCGACCTCGCCACCGTCCCGGTCCGGCCCTACCTGGCCGCCGACGACCACGTGGAGTGCCTGATCGCCCTCGCCGAGGAGGGGCTCGGGCGCGCCTTCCTCGCGGGCGACGTGATCGACGTGGCCCACCTCGCCGGGCAGCCCTTCGAACCCGTCGAGACCGCCGAGGTGGTCGCCGCCTACCGGCTCGCCCCGGAGGCCGCGGCCCTCCTCGACCTCGCCGCCGAGCACGTGCCGCTGGGCTCCCTGCGGGACGTGCGCACCGTTCTGGAGGCCGAGGTCGCGCCCGAACTCGGCCGCCGCCGGACCCTCGCCCGCCCGCTCCGGCCCCGCCACGGCACCCTGCTGCGCCGCACCGTCATCCGGCACCAGTGGGACGAGGCCCTGCTGCTGCCGGCCGGCGAGGCCGGCCTGCTGCTCACCCCGGTCGCCGACTACCTGCTCGGCCCGGAGGGCACCCGGCCGACGGCGGCCGAACGCGCCGCCGCCCTCGCCGCCCTGCGAGCCTGGGACACGACCGCCCCCGGCAGCCCGGACCAGGCCCGGTGCACCGGCCTGTCGGAGCCGCGCCACCGCTGAGCGGCCGCAGGGGTGGGCGGGGGGCTTGGCGACCAGCCCGGGGAATCTTGTATGGTTCCAGGCGAATCATCCAGAGGGGTGGAGGGACCGGCCCTACGAAGCCCCGGCAACTCCCCGGTCGACCCGGCGTCCGAAGTACGCGCCGTGCCGTCTGGGATCAGTGCCAACTCCGGCCTGTCGCCACTGTGGCGCGGGAAAGATGAGGAGACACGGTGCTCTCTGTGCTGTCCTTCGCCCGGGCGCTTCCCGCCCCGGCGCTTTCGCGTACCCGTCTCGTGCCCGGCGCAGGCAATCGGCCGACTTCTGCGGCCCGTCCTCGCTGACCACCCCCCGGCTCCCCGCCAGGAGCCGCCGTGAGCAGCGCCCACCCGCTGCTCCCGGGCCTTGAGACTGGAGTACCCCACCCATGGAGAACACGAGCGGCGTCGGCGTGCTCGACAAGGTCACCTCGATCCTCGGCGTCCTGGAGGCCGGTCCCGCCACCCTGGGCGGCCTCGTCGCCGCCACCGGCATGGCGCGGCCCACCGCCCACCGGCTGGCCGTCGCCCTTGAGCACCACCGCCTGGTCAGCAGGGACATGCAGGGCCGGTTCATGCTCGGCCCCCGGCTCGGCGAGCTCTCGGCGGCCGCCGGCGAGGACCGGCTGCTGGCCGCGGCCGGATCGGTCCTCACCCAGCTCCGGGACGTCACCGGCGAGAGCGCCCAGCTCTACCGCCGGCAGGGCGAGGTCCGGATCTGCGTGGCCGCCGCCGAACGCCTCACCGGCCTGCGCGACACGGTTCCGGTGGGGATCACCCTGCCCATGAAGGTCGGCTCCGCCGCCCAGGTCCTGCTCGCCTGGGAGGAGCCCGAGCGCCTCCACCGCGGCCTGCAGGGCGCCCGGTTCACCGCCACCGCCCTGAGCGGCGTACGGCGCCGCGGCTGGGCCCAGTCCGTCGGCGAGCGCGAGCTCGGGGTCGCCTCCGTCTCCGCGCCGGTCCGCGGCCAGTCCAACCGGGTCGTGGCCGCCGTCTCGGTCTCCGGCCCGGTCGAACGGCTCACCCGCCACCCCGGCGCCCACCTCGCCCAGGCCGTCGTCGAGGCGGCCCACCGCCTCACCGAGGCCCTGCGCCACCCGTGACCGGCCCGCCCGTCCGGGGCGTACCTCCGC